>JAFMRN010000154.1 GCA_017354065.1 Solirubrobacterales bacterium | reverse complement strand
ATGATGAGGAGTCGAAAGCGGCTTCTGATGAGAGCTCATCCGAGGCGTCCGAAACCACCTCTTAGTCGCCGATTTGGCGGCCGGGACCGATTGATAGAGTCGCCAGCAGGATTCTCCCCCACGGACTGAAATAGAAGCGAGGACCATGAGCACACTCGTACCGATGGTTGTTGAACAGACCTCCCGTGGGGAGCGCGCGTTTGACATCTACAGCCGTCTGCTCTCAGAGCGCATTGTCTTTCTCGGTACGCCGGTGGAGGATCAGATCTCGAACCTGATCGTCGCCCAGCTGCTGCACCTGGAGTCTGAGGACCCCGACAAGGACATCAGCCTGTACATCAACTCACCCGGCGGCTCGGTGTATGCCGGGCTGGCGATCTACGACACGATGCAGTTCATCAAGCCGGACGTGGCGACGATCTGCGTCGGCGGCGCGATGAGCATGGGCGCGCTGCTGCTGGCCGGTGGCGCGGCGGGCAAGCGGATGGCGCTGCCCAACGCGAAGATCCTGATCCACCAGGTTTCCTCCGGATTCGAGGGTCAGGCATCGGATATCGAGATCCACGCCAATGAGATTCTCGACCTGCGGCGAAAACTCGATGAGATTATTTCGCTCCATACGGGTACAGCGATAGAGCAGGTCAGGAAGGACACCGAGCGTGATCACTTCATGACCTCGGAGGACGCGAAGCAATACGGCATCATCGACCGGGTGATCTCCGAGCACTGATCACCCGGATCGCGGACAAGACTTAGACCCGATCCGGAGAGGACCGAATGGCACGGCCAACCGACTCCAATGAGCAGCTTCTCTGCTCCTTCTGTGGCAAATCACAGCGCCAAGTAAAGAAGCTGATAGCCGGGCCGGGCGTCTACATCTGTGACGAGTGCATCGATCTCTGTAACGAGATCATCGACGAGGAGCTGACCGCTCCGCCGAACTTCGACCTGCAGAACCTGCCCAAGCCGCGGGAGATCTACGACGTCCTCCAGGAGTACGTCGTCGGTCAGGAGCAGGCCAAGCGGACGCTGTCAGTGGCCGTCTACAACCACTACAAGCGCGTCCAGATGATGCAGTCAGAGGAGCACGACATAGAGCTCCAGAAGTCCAACATCCTGCTGTTGGGGCCGACCGGCTGTGGCAAGACGCTGCTGGCCCAGACGCTGGCGCGGATCTTGAACGTGCCCTTTGCGATCGCCGATGCGACCGCTCTGACGGAGGCTGGGTACGTCGGTGAGGACGTGGAGAACATCCTCCTGAAGCTGATCCAGGCGGCCGACTACGACGTCAAGAAGGCCGAGACCGGGATCATCTACATCGACGAGGTCGACAAGATCGCGCGCAAGGCCGACAACCCGAGCATCACCCGGGACGTGTCCGGCGAGGGCGTCCAGCAGGCGCTGTTGAAGATCCTCGAGGGCACGGCCGCGTCGGTGCCGCCCCAGGGCGGGCGCAAGCACCCCCACCAGGAGTTCCTGTCGATCGACACCACGAACATCCTGTTCATCTGCGGCGGGGCGTTCGCGCACCTGGACCAGGTGATAGAGCGGCGCATCGGCCACCAGGGGGTCGGCTTCGGCGCCGAGATCCAGACCAAGCAACAGCGCGACATGGGCGCGACCTTCGAGCACTGCCTGCCCGAGGATCTGGTCTCCTACGGGTTGATCCCCGAGTTCATAGGCCGTCTGGCCGTGACCTCTGCCATTCACCAGCTCGATCGTGATGAGCTGATGCAAATCCTGACCGAGCCGCGCAACGCGCTGGTCAAGCAGTTCCACCGCTTCTTCCAGTTCGACGGGATCGAGCTGGTGTTCGCTGATGAGGCGCTGGCGGCGATCGCTGACAAGGCGCTGGAGCGCGAGACCGGCGCCCGCGGGCTGCGCTCGATCATCGAGGAGGTCCTGCTGGAGGTGCAGTTCGAGCTGCCCTCACGCCACGACGTGCAGAAGTGCGTGGTCACGCGCGAGACGATCGAGAAGGGTGTGGCGCCGACTTTGGTCACTTCCGCTTCCGGTGGGGCGGAGGAGTCGGACGAGGAAGCCGCAGCCTAGGGGTCTTACGAGGCGGTCCGGCGGATCGTCTCGATCTCTTGAAGGTCGGTCAGGTCCTTAGGCCGGCCGACGGCACGCTTCATAGATTCGAGGTCGTTCAGAGAGGCGATCCTGACGGTGATCCCGTCGAGTTCAGCCCTGATCGCGCGCTCCTTCAGTTGCGGATACCGGGGTGAGCCTTCCGGCTCGACCAGCAGGTCAATGTCGCCATCCGTCGTCCGGAGCGTGAGGATCACAGTGCGGCGGAGCGTCTGGGCGTCGGGGACAAAGGGAACCTGCTCCGGGACCCCGCGCAGCTTTGCGTCCAGCTCGACCAGGACGTCGCCAAGCCGCTGGAGATTTGCGGGGTCCGTCGCGTAACAGATGTCCAGGTCGAAGGTGCTGCGGCCCGAACCGTGGGCGACCATCGCGATACCGCCGACGACGACAAAGTCCACGCCGGCCTGAGCCAGTCGGTTCAGTAGCCGTTCGAGGCGCAGCGCCGGCCGGTCAGGCATCGACCGGTTTGATTCGCCGCTGGAAGTCCTGCAGGGAGGCTTGGTTCTGCTCGAACAGCCTGAGGCGCTCTCCGGGTGTGAGTCCGACGGTGATGAGCGTCGGGTCGATGCCGTCCGTGGACGCTGCTTCGGTGACGGTCAGGCTCCGCCCGCATGCGGCCAGCGCCCGGTTCACCGTGGTCCAGGTCGGGTTCGACTCCGGCGTCTCAAGCCGGGCGACCACGGACTGGGGGACGCCGAGGCGCTCGGCCAGAGCCGTTTGCGTGAGGCCGGCGGCGCGGCGGGCGTCGCGGATGATCGAAGAGGCTTGCAGCACGGTTCTATAGCGTAACCGCTATAAGGCTGTTGGCCAAACGAGTGCGATCAGCACAACCTGACAACCGCCGGGTCTGCGAGTCGGCCAGTCACGGTGAGCGTGGTGGGAAAGGGTCATATATGGACCCTTTTCTCGCAATGAAGATTCCGGTGTATTGACGCGCCGGAAAAGCCGTTAGCAAAAGATGACAAAAGCTGCCCGGGTCCAGTGTGAGCGGGCCGCCGGCGCTCCGCTGCGGAGCGAACTTCGCGAACTCGCCCAGCGCCCCTGCCCACCAGACATAAGGCTCGCTTTAGCTAGCCCTACACTCCTCAACCCGATGTCAGACCTGGCCGACAAGACCCGCTATGAGCCCTCAGAGGTCGAGCCTCGGATCGCTCAGAAGTGGCTCGACTCCGGCGTCAACCAGGCGGAGACGAACGCCCCGGACGGGACTGACTACTACTCGATCGCGATCCCGCCGCCGAACGTCACCGGCGTGCTGCACATGGGCCACGCATTGAACCTGTCGATCCAGGACACGCTCGCGCGTGAGGCGAGAGCCCGCGGGCTCAGCGTGAAGTGGATCCACGGCACCGACCACGCCGGGATCGCGACCCAGACGAAGGTCGAGCAGCAGCTCCGCGACCAGGGCCAGGACCGCGAGCAGCTGGGCCGCGAGCGCTTCACCGAGCGGGTCTGGGACTGGCGCCGGGACTACGGCGGCCAGATAGTCGGTCAGCAGAAGCGGATCGGCGCCTCCGCCGACTACGACGATGAGCGCTTCACGATGGACCCCTCCTACGCGGAGGCGGTCCTGCACGTGTTCAAGGCGCTGTATGACAAGGGGTACATCTACCGCGCGCACCGCATGGTCAACTGGGATCCCGGCTCGATGTCGGCGATCTCCGACCTCGAGGTTGAGGAGCGCGAAGTTCAGGACAAGCTCTACTACCTGAACTACCCGCTGGAGGACGGCTCCGGGCACGTGACGGTCGCGACCGTGCGGCCCGAGACGATGTTCGCCGACGTAGCGATCGCGGTGAACCCGTCAGACGACAGATACAAGAACCTGATCGGCAAGCACGCGATCCTGCCGATCCTCGGCACCCGCCTGGAGATCATCGCCGACGAGTACGTCAAGCCCGAGTTCGGCACCGGCGCGCTGAAGATCACGCCCGGCCATGACGTCAACGACTTTGAGATCGGGGAGCGCCACAAGCTCGACAAGCCGAGCGCGATTGGTGAGGACGGGCGGCTGACCGGCATCGCGCCCGAGCGTTACCACGGGCTTACGGTCAAGCAGGCCCAAGCGAAAATCGTCCAGGAACTGAACGACCTCGGCGTGATCGCCAAATCCGAGGACTACCCCCACGTGGTTCCCCACTCGCACCGCTCCGGCGCACGCGTCGAGCCGTTGATCAGCCTCCAGTGGTTCATGCGGATGGATGAGCTGGCCAAGCCGGCGATTGACGTCGTCAAGCAGGGCAAGGTCCGCTTCCACCCCGAGAACCAGGCTTCTGTGTACCTCGCGTGGATGGAGAACATCCGCCCGTGGTGCATCAGCCGCCAGCTGTGGTGGGGGCATCAGATCCCCGTCTGGTACCGCAACGACGAGGTCTACTGCGACGTGCGGCCACCCGAGGGTGAGGGCTGGGTTCGCGACCCCGACGTGCTCGACACCTGGTTCTCATCCGCGCTGTGGCCCTTCGCCACGCTCGGCTGGCCCGAGCAGAGCCCCGCGCTCCGCGCCTACTACCCGACCGACGCGATGGTCACCGCGCGCGACATCATCTTCCTCTGGGTCGCGCGGATGATCATGATGGGCCTGGAGTTCGTCGGTGAGATCCCGTTCCGCGACGTCTACGTACACGCGATCATCCAGGCGCCCGACGGACGGCGGATGTCGAAGTCACTGGGCACCGGCATCGACCCGATGGACCTGATCAACGGCGGCGAGCGTCCGCCGGTGTTCAAGGAGGGCGGCTCCTTCCCCGGTTACGGCGCGGACGCCGTGCGCTGGGGCCTGTTGTCGATGTCCTCGGACCAGGACGTGCGCTTCAACGAGGAGAAGATCGCCCAGGGCCGGCGGCTGACCAACAAGCTCTGGAACGCGGCGCGGCTGATTCTGTTGGGCGTCAGCCCGGAGGCTCGCCCGGCCATAACCGAGTCCGAGCAGAAGCCGGTTGAGGACCGCTGGATCCTCTCGCGCCTCGCGGCCGTGCAGGCTTCGGTGCGCCGGCGGATCGAGACATACGACTTCTCCAAGGCCGCCAACGAGCTCTATGACTTTGTCTACGCGGAGCTGTGTGACTGGTACCTGGAGCTGGTCAAGCCGCGTCTGGCCGAGTCCGACCCGGCCCTGGAGGGCCTGCTCCTGGGCCTCCTCAGAGAGACGCTGGTGCTCGCACATCCGGTGATCCCGTTCGTCACCGAGGAGATCTACAGCTACATCCCCGGCGTTGAGGGGCTGCTGGCCCAGCGCGTCTCAGACGTGCCGGCCGGGGTCGACGACCCCGACGCTGACGCGCGCATCAACGACCTGATCAGCACCGTGACCGCCGTCCGCGGCTGGCGTGACGCCGCTGAGGTGAAGCCCTCCGCTGTGCTGGCCGCCCGGCTTGAGGCCGACGGATATGAGCAGACGCTGGCGAGCGTCGCCCGCCTGGCCCGGCTGTCCTGGAGCCAGAACGGGGGAGAGGGTGCGGTCGTCCCCGTCCCCGGTGGCCGGGTCGTGCTGCTGGAGTCAGACGAGCTCGATCTGTCGGCCGTTCAGAAGAAGCGCGACGCTCAGCGCGCCAAGCTCGAGACGGAGATCAAACGCTGTGAGGGCAAGCTCGCCAACGCCGGGTTCGTCGAGAAGGCCCCGGCCAACGTGGTCCAGGCCGAACGTGACAAGCTCGCCGCATTGGCGGCGGAACTGGAGGCGCTGTGAGCGCCGGGCGCCTGAGCCCTGAGCAGGCGGAGGCCCGGCTGCTCTCCCTGGAGCTGTTCGGGATGCGCTTCGGGCTTGACCGGATGCGACGGCTGATGACCGCGCTCGGGTACCCGCAGCGCAGCTTCGAGTCGATCCACGTGGTGGGGACCAACGGGAAGTCCTCCACCGTGCGGATGACCGCCGCGATCCTGGCCCGCCACGGCTACACCGCCGGTGCGTATCTGAGCCCGCACCTGGGCTCGTTCTCCGAGCGGATCCGGATCAACGACC
>JAFMRN010000025.1 GCA_017354065.1 Solirubrobacterales bacterium | reverse complement strand
CGCTGCAGCCAGACTGACGGCGTCTGGCTCGGTATCGCGCTGCTGGTGGCGGTCGTGGCGGAGCTGGTGCTGGGTGGCGCGATCCTCGGTCTCGACAACGGCCAGTACGTGCTCGCGGTCGGGTTCGTGCTGGACGCGGCGGCACGCGCGGTCGGCACGGTCGCGGCGGGCCAGCGCGGTGATGTGGACGCGGGCTGGATCAGCGCGCTGGTCGGCTCACCGGCGCTGTGGGGGCTCAAGAGCGAGCCCGAATCCGGACACGGCCCGGACCTCGTCGGGCTCGCGCGCGTGACCGCGATCGTGGCCGGCATCACGCTCGCCTTCGGCGCTGTGCTGGTGCTGGCATGAGCCTGTATCAAGACGCGGGTGGACGCGAGGGTCTGCTTGCATTGAGCCGAACCTTCTACGACAAGGTGCTGGCCGACAAGCTGCTCGCGCCCGTCTTCGCGAACTTCACGCCGACCCATGTCGACCGCGTCGCGATCTGGCTGGCTGAGGTCTTTGAAGGGCCCACTACCTTCACGGACGAGCTGGGCGGCCACCACTTCCTGCTTGAACGCCACCTCGGCTTGGGCATCACCGAGCCCCAGCGCCAACGCTGGCTGGAGCTGATGAGCGCGGCGATCGACAACGTCTACGGACACGACTTGAAACTGCACGCCCCGCTGATGGCCTACTTCGACTGGGGCACGAAGATCGCCCAGGACGTCTCACAGAGCCCGGTCGGGACGGACCTGGGCTCACCCGGGCCGACGCCGCGCTGGGGCTATGACGGCCTGAAGTAGCGTGACTCCGGGCCCCCGTCTCAAAGACGAGGGCCCGGGCCAGGACGTTAAGCGCCGACTGCAGCGCCGAGGCCGGCGGCCTCGCGCAGGGCTGCGGCCTTGTCGGTCGCCTCCCAGGTGAAGTCCGGATCGTTACGACCGAAGTGGCCGTAAGCGGCGGTCTTCTGGTAGATCGGGCGGTTCAGCTTCAGGTACTGGCGGAAGGCGCCCGGGCGCAGGTCGAAGTGCTCGTTGATCAGCTCCTCGATCTTGGCGCGGCCGATCTTCTCGGTACCGAAGGTGTCGACCGAGATCGAGACGGGGTGCGCGACGCCGATCGCGTAGGCAACCTGGATCTCGGCGCGGTCGGCGAGGCCGGCGGCGACGACGTTCTTGGCCACGTAACGGGCCGCGTACGCGGCGGAGCGGTCGACCTTCGACGGGTCCTTGCCGGAGAACGCGCCGCCACCGTGACGGGCGAAGCCGCCGTAGGTGTCGACGATGATCTTGCGGCCGGTCAGACCGGCGTCACCCACGGGACCGCCGATCACGAAGCGACCGGTCGGGTTCACGAGGAAGTTCTTGCGCAGCTCGGCCTCGTTGTAGAGCTCCTTGGGCAGCACCGGCAGCACAACCTGCTCCCAGAGGTCGTCCGGGATCAGCTTCTCGGAGCCCTCGGCGTGCTGGGTCGAGATCAGCAGCTTCTCAATCGCGACGGGCTTGCCGTCGGCGTAACGGACGGACACCTGGGTCTTGGCGTCGGGGCGCAGGTAGCTCAGCGAGCCGTCCTTGCGGACCACTGACAGACGCTCGGCGAGCTTGTGCGCCAGGTTGATCGGCGCCGGCATCAGCTCTTCGGTCTCGTTCGTGGCGTAGCCGAACATCATGCCCTGGTCGCCCGCGCCCTCGAGGTCCAGCGCGTCCTGGGAGCCGTCGGAGCGGGTCTCATAGGCCTGATCGACACCCTGGGCGATGTCCGCTGACTGCTTGTCCAGCGCGTTCAGTACGGCCACGGAGTCGGCAGCGAAGCCGAGGTGCGGGTCGGTGTAACCGATCTTGCGGATCGCCTCACGGGCGACCTCCTGGATGTCCACGTAGGTGGAGGTCGTGATCTCGCCTGAGACGACCACCAGCCCGGTGTTGACGAGCGTTTCGCAGGCCACACGACCGGTCGGATCGTCCTTCAAGACAGCGTCCAGGACTCCGTCGGAGATCTGGTCTGCAACCTTGTCCGGGTGACCCTCGGTGACCGACTCGGACGTGAAGAGGAATTCGTTGTCTGATTGCGTCATGAGATCGTGAAGTTCAACTCCGCAGTGGTTTGGGATTTTCCGCCTGTTGCTCGGTACCCGACCGTCTTAATGTGGTCCAGTACAGGGGCAAGCGCGGACAATCCCGCACTCGCCAGCAGCCCCGGTTGATTGGGGCGCACAAGCTGAGTTACAGCGGCGTACATTAGCGGCCCGGCCGTTTTGGACGGCCCGCCGAGCACCGACTGGTACGGCCCGCTACCCGAAAGGGTAACGCGATCAGCGATGATTTCGCCGACCGCTTTGGTGCCTGTCGCAACCACCGCGTACCCGTTGAAGACGGCGTATTGGACCGTCAGCGCCGGCCCCAGGGACAGCTGGCTGACCTGCACGTTGTCGACCGCGTGTGTCGCGATCTGGGGCACCACCCCGCCAGCCGATCCGGGGGCGAACAGCTGCGCGGCAACCGGCTCGAGGCTGGCCAGCGTCAGCTTCGCCTGCCGGGGTTGGGAGACCCGCGTGATCACGCCGAGACCGCCGTCAAGCGCGAACAGCGCGCCCTCACCGGAGAACAGGTTTGCGACCGCGCTGCGCGCCTGCTTGCTCGGGAGCGCCTTTCCCATGTCCTTGAACAGGGAGACGAGCCCCTGATCGAGCCCGCCGCCGGCCATCAGCGCCAGCAGCTCGGGCGCGGTCCGTCTCAGCGACGGCGTGTCCAGCAGCAGGCTGGTGGACTGTGGCAGGGCCTTGGCCAGTGTCGGGCTGAAACTCGTGGGTGCCGGCTGTCCCAGGTGTGCCCAGATCTGTCCGCCGTTCTGGGTTGGGGATATCGCGATGGCCGATGGGCCGCCGCCGCCCAGCAGCGCGCCGATCGCGCCCGGGACCCCGTGGCGGCCGCCTAGCAGTGCGGAGATTCCGTCCGCGGTGGCGTAGGCGTCCAGTACACGGCCGGCCGGTTCTTGGCCCGCGGTGTGCTTGTAGGCGGTCTGGTGTGCCAGGGATCCGGTGGGATTCGCGGCGGTCGCTTGGGCCGCCCGCACACCGGGCTGGGTGCCGATCGCGACGAAGTTGCCGATCAGCTTGGTCGCCGGGGCCTTGCTCGTGGCTATGAACCGTTCTGCCGCGGCCCGGTCGTGGACGGACAGCAGGATCAGCTCCTGGGCGCTTGAGCCCTGGGGGAGAAACGCCACGGCCGCTTCCGGGCCGAGCCAGGGTTGGATCCCGGACTTGAAGGGGACGCCGCTGACCGCGCTGAGGCGCTGTTGGAGCGTTTCTTGGAGCCGGCTGTAGCCGGGGATCCGTTTCCCGTTCTGGGCGGCCTGTTGCACGGCGGAGCGGCCCTGATCCAGTGACAGGTGCAGGTACGCCAGCGCGTTGGCCGGTACCAGCCGGGCGGCCGCCGTGGCCGGCGGGCTGTTGTTGGCGCCGGCCAGGGTTAGCAGTAAAACCCCTGCAATCAGCGCTGTGAGCAGGGCCAGCGCGACGCCGCGGCGCAGTGCGATCCGCCTGCTCACGTCTGGCGGGAGCCGGCGTGTGCCCGGCGCTCATTCCGCTCGACGAAGTCGATCAACAGCGGAATGCCTTCCATGCGATAGCGCTCACGCATCCGATTCTCCAGGAAGTACGCGTAGTCGCGAGTCACCAGCTGGTGGGAGTTGACCTGGATGCTGAAGCGCGGTGGTGCCTCGCCCGTCTGGGTCATGTAGATCAGCTTCAGGCGCTGGTTGTGCTTGTTCTTGCCGGCCGGCGGCTGGCGCTGGGCCACGACGTCGGCGATGAAGCGGTTCAGCTCACTGGTCTGGATCCGGTTACGGCTACGGTCGGCCAGCCCCGCGGCCTCCACCAGGATCCGCTCCACGTGCCGGCCCGTCTTGGCTGAGGCGGTCAGCACGCGCGGGCGCAGCCGCAGCTTCTGGTTGACCCGGACACGCTCGCGTTCCAGCTGTTCGGGACCGACCATCGCGTCGGACTCGCCCGCGGTCAGATCCCACTTGTTCAGCACCAGCGCGGTCGCGCAGCCGGCCTTCATCGCCAGCTCGGCGACCCGGAAGTCCTGGGCGGTCACGCCCTCTTGGGCGTCGCAGACCACCAGCGCCACGTCAGCGCGTTCGGCCGCGCGTTCGGAGCGCAGCGACATGTAGTACTCAAGCGACTGGTCGACCTTGGACTGGCGCCGCAGCCCGGCGGTGTCGACGAGGATGAACTTCTGTCCCTCGAACTCCAGCGGGATGTCGATCGCGTCGCGCGTCGTGCCCGCCAGGTCAGAGACGATCACGCGCTGATCCCCGAGGAAGCGGTTGACGAGGCTGGACTTGCCGACGTTCGGCCGGCCGATCACGGCAAGCCGGACCGGATCATCGTCGCTGTCTTTGAGCGCCTGGCCGGGCGGCGGGCCGACCTCGGTGATGCGGTCGAGCAGGTCCCCGGTGCCGAGACCCTGAGCGGCCGAGACGGCTATCGGCTCGCCCAGGCCGAGCGCGTGGAACTCGGCGCTGAGCGGGACGTCCTTGACGGAGTCGATCTTGTTGGCCGCGACGATCACGGGGACCGTCGCGGAGCGCAGCAGGTCGGTCATGTCCTGGTCGCCGGGACGGATCCCGGCCTTGGCGTCCACCACCAGCACGGCGACGTCCGCGTCGAGCAACGCGGCGCGCGCCTGGGCCTGGATCTGGCGGGCCATGTCGTCGCGATCGTCAAGGTCCACGCCGCCGGTGTCGACCAGGGTCAGCTCACGACCGTTCCACTCCGTGATTAGCTCCTTGCGATCGCGGGTCACTCCTACGCTTTCATGCACAACCGCTTCCCGAGACTCGGTCAGGCGGTTCACCAGTGATGACTTCCCTACGTTTGGGTAGCCGACAATCGCAATCTTCATCGGGCGCTCAGCCTACTGGCGGGTGGTCGGTCGCGCTGTGGGCTGCGTGTGTGAGCCGCGTGGTCGTGTGGGTTGCGGGAGTGCTTGCCTTCAGCATCTCTCCCCCGGCCCAGTCGCTGGTCCAGAGCTTCGACCCCCTGGGTGTGACCCACCCGTTTGGATCGACGTTCTTGAACCGGCTGTTCGCGCCGGCCGGCCGGTACGACTCGGTCTGGTACATCCAGATCGCCCAGCACGGCTATCACAGCGTCGGGTCCAACACCGGCTCCCAAGCCCATGCGTTCTTCCCGCTGTACCCGCTGCTGTTGCGGGTTGTAGATCTGGTGGTAGGCCAGCCTTTGATCTCGGGGCTGATCGTGTCGCTGCTCTGCTTCGTCGGCTCGCTATATTTGCTCTACCGCCTGGCGCTGCTGGACCTGTCCTCGGAGGCGGCGCGGCTGGCGGTCTGGCTGCTGGCGCTGTTTCCGATGTCGTTGTTCTTCTCGACGGTCTACACGGAGGCGCTGTTCACCGTGTTGTCGCTCGCGGCCGTATATTGCGCCCGCCTGGAACGGTGGGCTCTGGCAGGGCTTTTGGGCGGGCTGGCGGCCGGGACGCGATCGGACGGGGTAGTGGTGCTGGTGCCGTTGGTGTGGATCTACCTGTGGGGTCCGCGGCCGGGTGCTCTGCGTGCCGATATCGACTGGACGACTCCCTTGGGGCTGGTGCGGCGGTTGCGGCCCAGCTTCGCCTGGTTTGCGCTGGTTCCGGCCGGGCTGTTCGCCTACCTCGGCTATTGCGCCGCCAGCGGCTCCAAGCTGACCGCACCGCTGGACGCGGCCTCCAGCTACTGGGGACGCGGCTTCAAGGGGCCCTTCTCCGAGATCTGGACCGCGTTTTCTCACGCGCCGCACGACCTGAGCCTGTTCTTCAGCTCCTCAGATGTGGGCTTGACGAGCTGGTCCAACACGACCGGCGGCCACTACGTGACCAACAACCTGATCGACCTGCTGTGGCTGATACCCACCGTTTTGGGGCTGATCGCCGCCTGGCGCTATCTGCCGAAGGTGTACTTCGTCTACGCGCTGTTGCTGATCGTCGCCAGCGCCTCGAACCCCTCCCCCCTGGAGCCGATGATGTCTTATGCGCGGTACGTGATGCCGGCCTTCCCGCTGTTCATGGGCGCTGCCGCGTGGCTTGTCGACCGGCCTGTTCCGCGGTCCGTGACGCTGGTCTTGTCCGCCGGGTTGTTGGCGTTCTTCTCCGCGTTGTGGGGGCTGTGGGCCTGGGTGGCCTGACCCTGCCCGGAAACTTCCCAAACCCCGTGCTTTTGCGAGAGGGTTGCGCGGTTACCGTTGCTCAGCCGGGGTAGCCGCCCAACCCCCTTCCGCCAAGCGTCACCTTGGGAACTTGCAGGGCCCTCAGCGCTCCAGACCGCGGGTTTGGCGCAGCCCGCGGCTGGGTGAGCGGACCTGTGACACGGGGCGCGAGCGGGTTTGATCGGGGTAGCGGCCGTGGAGCCGCTTGTGAGCGCGTTCGTAGACGGACCGGGTACGTGGTCCTGGGTGGCGCTCACCAAAGGCGATCAGTTCGAGGAACGGGCGACCGGAGTCGACACCGACTGAGAACACGAACCCGAACGGGCGCTGTGACGCCGGCGCGTCGGAAATCGGAACGTAGGCCTTCAGTCGGCCGTTGAGCTTCGTGCCGTCAGCGCCTTCTGGGGCACAGAGACTGAGCTGGTCGCGAGGCACACCCGTCGCCTGCAACCGGTCGCGCTCCCGCTCCGCAGCCAGCCGCGCCGGAGAATTCTTGCCGAGACGCTCAACCTCCTGCGCCCAAGCTTCGGGACGAATCCGAACCTCGATCGAGCGCTCCGGAGGCACGCTGCCTAACCCTCGCCGTCAGACGGTAGATCGCCGAACCACGCCTCGATCTCCTCGGGTGTCGCGGGCCGCCCACCGCTTTGGCGGATCAGCTCGTCTGAGGAGACGGTGATGGCCGACTCGAGCGTGGCGCCACCCTGTTTGTCAGGTACGACGTCATAGAACCGCCCGTCTACCTCGACCAGCTGGCCGATCCTGAGTTTCTGAGCAGCCATGGGCGCATCGTACCCGGCCGTCCGTGGAAGGCTGGCGACAACCAAGGGGGTCATGCGAGTTTTGGGCGCTATAGCGCCCATTAGCCGCATCTCCTACCCCTGTCGCGCCCCGCTCAGCGCACTACCACCCGCGCCACCCATGGCGGTAGCCGATACTTACCGGTTCGCCACTGCGCGACCACCGGCGCATACAAAGTGACGTTTCCGGTGTGTTCGGCCCGAAACGCGCTGACTCGATCAGCCAAGGAAGACGCCACCTTTGATTGGCAGACTGGCGGGAGTGGGACCAAGATGCCCGGCCTAGACAGACGCACGCTGGCCCAAGGAAACCGAGAAGGAGGGCTTGTGCGGCCGATATCCAAAACCTCGGGCTCCACCAGGTTGGCGTAAACCACCTGGCCTTTACTCACATGGGCTGGTTGACCGGGTTCCGCGAGATTGGGCAACGTCTCCGGCGCATCAGTACACGCAGGCTTCCGCGCGCCACCGCATCCCGCGAGGGATACGCACGCTCCGGCAGCCGCGGCCAAACGCCGCATCATGCAGGCCTCAAACGACCCGCCAGCACGACGATCCGCTCCACCACCTGCTGCTCGGAAAGCCCGGTCGTATCAAGCGAGATCGCGTCGCCGGCAGGCTTCAGCGGGGAATCGGCGCGGTTCATGTCGCGCTCGTCGCGGACCAGCTGGTCGGCCAGCACCGCGGCGAACTCCTGGCCGGTCTGGGTCGCGCGACGTGAGGCGCGCTCCTCGGCGGAGGCGGTCAGGAACACCTTCAGCTCGGCGTCGGGCTTGACCACGGTGCCGATGTCACGGCCCTCGGCCACCCAGTCACCGGCGGACAAAAGCTGTTGTTGCTGGGCGACCAGGGCCCGGCGGACCTCAGGGTCGGCCGCCACCTCGGAGGCTCGCGAAGAGACCTCGGCCGTACGGATCGCGGAGCTCACGTCCTCCCCGTCGGCCAGCACCCGGCCGTCCGAAGAAAACGAGATCCGCACGCCAACCCCGCGCAGCGCGACGCAGCGGTACATCGCGCCGGTATCCAAATAGGTGAAGCCCAGCGCCAAGGCGACCGCGCGCGCCACGGTTGACTTGCCGGCGCCGGCCGGGCCGTCCAGGGCTATGACCACACCGACACCTCGGCGCCGCTCAACTCCAACAGCTCCCAGTACCCCGGGCAGGTCTTTGCCACCACACCCGGATCCTCCAGCTCGACCGGAACGCGCAGGCCGATCAGGGAGAAGGCCATCGCCATGCGGTGATCCTCATAGGTCGGCAGCCGCACGCCCGCGCGCGGCTCGCCGGGGAACACGCGCAGCCAGTCAGGCCCCTCCTCAACGCGGATCCCCAGCTGACGCAGGTTCTCGGTGGTCGCGGCCAAACGGTCGGTCTCCTTCACGCGGACGCCGCCGATGCCCGTGATCAGCGTCGGGGAGAAGCAGAACGGCGCGACACACGCCAACGTCATGAACACGTCGGTTGCGTTCGACATGTCGACCTCGATCCCGCGCAGTTCCGGGCCCATGGCGGCCAGATGTTCGACCAGCGCGATATCGCCCTGGGCCGTCTCACCCGGATCCAACCCCGGAACGGTTACCTCCGAACCGGTCAGCGCGGCAGCCGCGTAGAAGTACGACGCCGTTGACGCGTCGGGCTCAACCGCGTAATCGCACGCGTGGTAGCCGCCGGTCGGCAGCTGCCCCCTCCCGTCGACGCCGAAGGCACGCATCACGGCCAGGGTCAGGTCGATGTATGGCGCCGACGCGAGCGCGCCGAAGCGCAGCAAGGTCGGGGCCTGGGCCAGCGGCGCGGCCAGCATCAGCCCGGACAGGAACTGGGAGGAGACGGACGCATCAACTGACACCTCGCCGCCGGACAGGCCGTGCGCATCCAAGACCAGCGGAAAACGCGACCCATCAAAGCGCGCGCCCTGTGCACGCAGCGCGTCCAGCACCGGACCCAGCGGGCGCCGCGCCAGCTGCGGGTGCGCGTCGATCTCGAAGCGGCCGTGGCCCGCGGCCAGCATCGGCAACAGGAAGCGCCCGACGGTCGCCCCCATCCCGACGTACAGCGTCCCCGGACCGACCGGCGGGCCGCCGAGCCCCTCCACGACAACCTCCGTCCCGTCCACCTCGATCCCGACCCCGAGGCCGCGCAGGCAGCTGATCATCGCGGTTGTGTCGTCCGCGATCAGCGCGCCCGACAGCCGGGAGGGGCCGGTCGCCACTCCGGCCAGCAACAGCGCGCGGTTGGTCAGCGACTTGGAGCCCGGCACCGGCACCGACCACTCCGCCGGCGCAGGCCCCGGGCTCACCCGAACAACTCCGCTCATGTGCCCTCGCGCAGCGCGGAGCGCGCGGCGGCGGCCGCGTCATTCCAGGCGCGCAGCTCGGCCGCGTCACCGGCCCGCAGCCAGGCTGCGACCTGTTCCAGCTGGGCGATGCAAACGTCCACCTGCGCGGCTATCTGGCCTGCGTTGGCGGTGTAGATGTCGACCCAGATGTCGCTGTTGGAGCCCGCCACACGCGTGCCGTCACGGAAGCTGGGCCCGTCGGCCCCGGGCGGCGCCAGCGTAACCAAAGCGTTGGCCAGCACGTGTGGCAGATGCGAGCTGGCCGCCAGCAGCTGATCATGCTCGTCAACCGAGATCTCCGCCGGCTCGGCACCGATCTCTGACAGCACCCAGCTCAAACGCCGGTAGAGCTGACGGTTCACTTCCGGCGGCGGTGTCAGGTACCAGCGCGCGCCCTTGAACAACCCTATGGAGGCCGCCTCGATCCCGGCGCTCTCAGAGCCCGCGATCGGGTGACCGCCGATGAACCGCGGGTCGCCCAGATCGGACAGCATCCCCTTGACCGAGCCGGTGTCGGTCACCAGACAGTCCGCGGGCGCGGCCGCCAACACCTCAGACACCAGCTCGCGCAACACACCCACGGGCGCGGCCACGAACACGACCTCGGCGTCAGCCACGGCGCCCGCGACGCTGTCGGCATCGCGGTCGATCGCACGGTGTCCCAGCGCCGCCCGCCGCGCGGCCGGGTCGGGGTCATAGCCGACCACGGTGGCGCCGAGCCGCCGCCGTGCGGCAAGCCCGATCGACCCGCCGATCAGCCCTAGTCCGAGGACCGCGATCCGCATTCGCGCCGGGCGCGCACGGCCCCGGCAAGGTCATCCAGGAGGGTCACCGTCGCATCCCAGCCGAGACAGCCGTCGGTGATCGACTGACCGTAGGTCAGGTTCTCTGACATGTCTTGGCGTCCGGCCACCAGGAAGGACTCAATCATCGCGCCGACTATCGCACGCTGACCGGCAGCCACCTGCCCGGCCACATCCTCCATCACGGCCACCTGCCGCGCCGGGTCCTTGCCGCTGTTGGCGTGGCTCGCGTCGATCATCACGCGCTCTGCCAGCCCGGGCTTGCGCAGCCGCGCCAGCGCCGCTTCAACGTGTTCCGCCGCGTAGTTGGGGCCGTCCTGGCCGCCGCGCAGGATCACGTGACAGTCCGGGTTACCGCGCGTGTGCAGGATCGCTGAGCGTCCCTCAGCGTCGATCCCGGGGAAGGCGTGGTGCACGGACGCGGCGCGCACGGCGTCGACGGCGACCTGGACGTCACCGTCGGTGCGGTTCTTGAAGCCGATCGGCATTGACAGGCCGGAGCTCAGCTGGCGGTGGATCTGTGATTCGGTCGTGCGCGCGCCGATCGCGCCCCAGGAGACCAGGTCCGAGATGTACTGCGGCGTGATCGGATCGAGGAACTCACAGCCGACGGGCAGCCCCAACCCCAGAACCTCCAACAGCAACCGGCGCGCGACGCGCATGCCGGTGTTCACATCGCCGGAGCCGTCCAGGTGCGGGTCGTTGATCAGGCCCTTCCAGCCGACCGTGGTGCGCGGCTTCTCGAAGTACACGCGCATCGCCACCAGCAGGTCATCACGGTGTTTGGCGGCCTCCGCGGACAGGCGCTCGGCGTACTCGCGGGTGGCCTCGGGGTCGTGGACGCTGCAAGGACCGACGACCACGAGCAGACGGTCGTCGTCGCCATCCAGCAGGGCCCGGGTGGCGGCCCGTCCGGACAGCACCACGTCAGTGCGCTCCCCCTCCAGCGGCAGCTCATCGAACAGCGCCTGGGGTGTGACTAGCGGAACGAGTTGCTCGATCCGTTGGTCACGGACGGCGTCATCGGCAGGTACTGATCGGGTGGCGAAACTCATTGGACTTGACCTCTGGCTGGCGAAAAGGGTAATTGGAAGCGGGGGCGAGCGCGCATTAGAGGAGCTAAATGGCGCCCGGGCGGGGGGTTGTCTCTGCCGCGCAAACGCGCGCGGAGCGGCAGGACTTAACGGCCGGACGCCTAGCTAAATCGCCAATAGGGCCAGAGGGACCAGCGCGAGGAAAGCGAGTATGCGGCGCTGGTCGACATTGCAAAAATCAGGCTACCAGAGCGTCCAGGGAGTCAACGAACTTGGCGTTCTCCGCATCGGTGCCGACGGTCACGCGCAGGTAACCGGCGTGGCCGAGCGCCGCGCCGGCCCGGACCAGCACCCCGCGTTCACGCAGGCCCTCCACCACCTCAGGTTCGCTCCCGCGCAAGCGCAGCCAGACGAAGTTCGCGTCCGACTCAGCCACCCACAGGCCGCGTTCACGCAGCGCCGCCACCAGCGTCTCACGCGAGCCGACGGTGGCGCTCACGCGCCGCTCGACCTCGTCCTGGTGGGCCAGCGCCTCGGTCGCGGCCGCCACCGCGGGCGCGGTCAGATAGAACGGCTGGCGGACCTGATCGACCGCGGTGGCGAACTCGGCCGAGCCACACAGGGCGTAGCCGACGCGCAGCCCCGCCAGCCCGTAGACCTTGGAGAAGGTCCGCAACAACACGAGGTTCGGGAAGCGCTCCAGCAGCGGGACCGACGCCAGCGGGTCCCCCACCACGAGGCTGAACTCGATGTAGGCTTCATCCAGGATCACGGCGACGTGGGCGGGCACCTGCTCCAGGAACGACTCGATCTCATCAAGGCCGACGGCGGTCGAGGTCGGGTTGTTCGGGTTGCAGATCAACACCAGCCGCGTGGCGACGGTGATCTCCTTGGCGATCGCGTCCAGGTCGTGGCGGTGCTCACCGTCCAGTGACACCTCGATCGCGCGGGCGCCGCTGGCGGCGGCCAGGTGCGGGTAGACCGAGAACGCGGGCCAGGCGTAGACCAGCTCAGCCCCTTCCTCCAGCAGCGCCTCACCGGCTGACAGCAACACGTCACAGGAGCCGTTGCCGAGCGCGATCCGCTCGACCGGGATGTCGTAGTGCGCGGACAGCGCCTTCCGCAAGGGCGAATACGACGGATCGGGATACCGGTTGGCGCCCGCCAGCGCGCGGGCGGCCGCGGCCTGCACCGGTTCGGCCGGCGCGAACGCCGTCTCGTTGGAGGCCAGCAGCGCCACCTCCGGGCCGAGGTCGTAGCCGGCCGCGGTCGGGTAGGCGGGGATCCGGCGGATCTTGTCGCCGAACTCGATCATTGGGCGGCCTCCAGGTCGGCGCGCAGCGCGCGCGCCTCACCCAGATAGGCGTGGTTGGGCCGGTGGTCCTCGGGCGCGTAGTAGTGCATCAGGATCCGGACTATGCGCGGCAGGCTGCCGGGCACCGGAATCTCCCGCGCGCACAGCAGCGGCACCTGGTTCAGGCCCAGGTTGCGCGCCGCGACGGCCGGGAACTGCGCGTCCAGATCGTCGGTCACGGTGAAGATCGCCGAGACCAGCGAGTCCGGTGTCAGCGGGTTGCGCGCCATCAGCTCGCGCAACAGCTCATCGGTGGCCGCAAGGATGGAGTCTGCGTCGTTGCGCTCGACGCTATGTGCGCCTCGGAGCGCGAACAATCGCTGCATAGCGCCCCGATTCTGACACGCCCGCAGCCCGCAGGGCGTCAAGCTCGGAATCGGACAGAAGCCGATGTGCGCCAAGCTCCAGATCGCCCAGCTCCAGCGGGCCGAAACGCACGCGCGCCAGCGCCAGCACGGGATGGCCGACGGCCTGGCACATGCGCTTGACCTGGCGCTTGCGGCCCTCATGGATCGTCAGCTCCAGCAGATCGGGACGCAGACGCGTCACGGACGCGGGCGCGGTCATCCCGTCCTCCAGCTGAACCCCGCGGCGCAGAGCGGACAGCGCCGCCTCCCGCACCGGTCCGCCGCCGACTTGGGCCCGATAGGTCTTCTGAACCTCGAAGCTGGGGTGGGTCAGCCGGTGGGCCAGCGGCCCGTCATTGGTCAACAGGATCAGCCCGGTCGTGTCCGCGTCCAGGCGGCCGACCGGATAGAGCCGCTGCGCCGAATCAACAAGCGAGACGACGGTCGGGCGCCCGTGCGTGTCGGCGGCGGTCGAAACCACCCCGGCCGGCTTGTGCAGCGCGTAGACGACGCGCTCCGGAGCCTCGGCGTCAACCGGGGCGCCGTCAACACGGATGTCGTGCCCAAAGCCGACATCCGTGGCCGGATCCTTACAAGTCGAGCCGTTCACGGTGACTCGCCCGTCCCAGATAAGCTGCTCTGAGGCGCGTCGCGACGCAACCCCGGCGTTGGCGAGGAGTTTGGCTAGCCGCATGGATCTCGATCTGCTGGAAACAACGCTCGCTGAGCTTAAGCAGCCGCGCTACCGCGCCGACCAGATCTGGAAGTGGACGGCTGCCGGCGCAAGTTCGTATGAGGACATGACGAACCTGCCGAAGTCACTGCGTGAGGAGCTGACAAAGCGGGTTCCGTTCTCGACGATGACCCCCGAGCGGGAGGCGCGCGCCTCCGACGGCACGATCAAGGTCCTGTTGCGCACGCACGATCAAAGACCGATCGAAGCGGTGCTGATGCGCTACCGCGACGGGCGCAACAGCCTGTGCCTGTCCTCCCAGTCGGGCTGCCCGCTGACCTGCGCGTTCTGTGCCACCGGTCAGATGAAGTTCGGACGCAACCTCAGCGCCTCGGAGATCCTCGACCAGGCCCTGTACTTCCGCCGGATCACGAACGTCGATCACGCCGTGTTCATGGGCATGGGCGAGCCGATGATCAACCTCGAAAACGTGCTCAAGGCCTGCCGGCGCCTGCCAGATCTCGGGATCACCCACCGCCGCACGGCGATCTCCACGGTCGGCTGGATCCCCGGGATGCGCACGATGCGCGATGACCCGATGCCCCTGCGTCTCGCACTCAGCTTGCACGCCGCCGACCCGGCGCTGCGTGAGGAGCTGATGCCCGTCAACTCGCGCTACCCGCTCGAGCAGGTGATCGACGCCTGCCGCGAGTTCTACGAGGTAAAGCGCCGGATGGTGTTCGTCGAGTACGTGATGCTCGCCGGCGTCAACGACTCGGTCGCCCAGGCCCGCGCGCTGGCCGAGCTGCTCGACCCGTGGATGTTCAAGGTCAACCTGATCCCCTACAACCCGACCGACTCCGAGTTCGACGGCTCGACCCCGAAGGCGATCGAGGCCTTCCGCGCGGAGCTGGAGCGCGGCGGGATCGGCGCCACGGTGCGCCTCACCCGCGGGCGCGACATCGACGCCGCCTGCGGCCAGCTGGCC
>JAFMRN010000371.1 GCA_017354065.1 Solirubrobacterales bacterium | reverse complement strand
ACGCTGCAGGCAGCGACGGCGCACCGCGCTGACCCGCGGACCGTCGCGCGCCGCCGCGCCCCGGGAAGCCTGTCAGCCTGGTTGCGTGGCGCCGGCCTTGCGAGCCGCAGCCTCTTCCTCGACGATGGGCGCGCTGCTCATGACGCCGTGAATGCCGAGGACGGAGGCGATCTCCATGACCTCCAGGATCTCGGCGGGCGCGGCGCCGAGGCTGATCGCGTTCTCGATGTGCGCCTTCAGGCCCTTGGCGTAAAGGTGGGTCGCGGCGGTGTCGAACGCGATGTAGATGAACTCCTTGACCTTGGGCTCCAGGGTCCCGGAGCGCCAGGGAACCGAGGAGAACTCGGTGTAGGCGGCGAACATCTCCGGGTCGAGCTCAAGCATTTCGTCCCAGAATGGGTTCCAGTACCCGCGTGCGCGGGTGAACTCCTCTTTGAGCTGCTGCTGATAGGCGTTGAGCGGCCCGGGACCATCGCGCAGGCCCTTCTCCGTCAGCACTTCGACCAGTATCGGCACGCCGACGTTCATGGCGTGGATGCCCAGGGTCGCGCACAGTTCGAGGACCTCCATGATCTCCTGCTGGGTCACGCCGAGGTCGAGCGCGGCCTTGACGTGCGCTCGCACGCCAGGCAGGTACATGTGCGTTGCGTTCGCGTCGATGGCCAGGTAGATAAGCTCTTTGATCTTGTCGGGCAGCCGGTTCTTGCGCCACGGCACCGCGGACAGGTTCAGGTAGGCGTGCAGGAACTCCGGATCGAGCCGCAGCATCGATTCCCATGCCTCGCCCCAGGTGCCGCGCACCTTGATGAACTCGGCCTTGATCTCCTCCTGGCGGGCCGTCAGCGCCATGCCTCCTCCTTCACGGTCACGCATGAGCTTGTGTCGTGTCAGTCACTTTCGGTCACGCGGTTCCGCAGCCAGCTGGCGATCTCGGTGTGGTCCGCGCCGGCCGGGAGTTCTCCGGCCGCTTCCGACCACAGCTGCTCGGCGCATGCCCCCAGCGCTGCGGGCGAGCCCATCTGCTCGGCGAGCCTCGTCGCGATTCGCATGTCCTTGAGCATCAGGCCGAGGCCGAAGCCGGAGTTGTACGCCTCCGGGACGATGAAGTTGGGCCACTTGTTCTCGGTGGAGCCGCTGCGTCCGCTGGAGGCGTTGAAGATCGCGAGCATGACCTCGGTGTCGAGGCCGAAGCGCTGGCCGGCGAGGATCGCCTCGCTCGTGACGAGCAGGTGCGTCGCGGACATCAGGTTGTTGAGCGCCTTCACGGCGTGGCCGGCCCCGATGGGCCCGGCGTGGTAGACGTGGCCCAGCACCGCCAGGACCGGCTCGACACGCCCGAGGTCGGCACGGTCACCACCGGCCATGATCGCCAGCTGACCAGACTCCGCCCGCTGGACTCCTCCAGACACTGGCGCGTCCACCATGCGGACCCCGCGGCCGGCCAGAGCGCGCTCCATCGAGCGTGTCCGCTCTGGCTCCGACGAGCTCATGTCCACGACGACGGCGCCGCGGGCCAGTGCGGCGAGAACGGCTGCATCGGTCAGGACCTGCTCGACCACGCCGGAGTCAGGGAGCATGAGGATCGTGATGTCGGTGCCCGTGACCGCGTCGGCGGCAGACTCCGCCTCGGCACCGCCGTGCTCCTTCAGCGCCGCCCGCGCGACGGCGTCAAGGTCCCACCCGCGCACCTGGTAACCCGCCTCGGCCAGACGGCGCGCCATCCGGCTGCCCATGTTGCCCAGGCCGATGAAGGCGGTGCGGCTGGCCGCCGGCACGTCAGCGGACGTCATGTCCGAGCTCGGTCAGCACGCGCTCAGCAACCCGGAACGATTCGAGAGCGGCGGGGACGCCGACGTAGATGGCGCACTGCAGCAGCGTCTCCTGGATCTCCGCCACCGTCACGCCGTTGTTCACCGCCCCGCGAACGTGGACCGCGAGCTCGTGTGACCGGTTCAGCGCGGTGAGCAGTGCGAGGTTGAGCAGGCTCCGGGTCTTGCGCTCCAGTGCATCACGGCCCCACACCTGCCCCCAGCAGTACTCGGTGACGAGCTCCTGAATGGGGCGCGAGAATTCGCTCACCTGCTCAAGCGAACGGTCAACATGCTCGTAGCCGAGCACGGCGCGCCTGATCTCAAGGCCGCGTTGGTAGCTTTCAGAA
>JAFMRN010000153.1 GCA_017354065.1 Solirubrobacterales bacterium | reverse complement strand
CTTCACCCAGGGCCAGCGCACGGCGGTCAGCTGGAGCCAGCGCGGCCACAGCTGCCTGCTGTCGGGCCGCGGTGTGTCCGCGCGCCAGCTGGTGAGCCTGGCACGGTCGGTGTCGGCGATCTACCGCACGCGCAACACGGCACTGCGCTACTAGCGCAGTGCCGCGGCCAGCTGCTTGCGCCCGCGATGTACGCGCGTGGTGATCGTCGCCTCGCGTGCGCGCAGCGCCCGGGCCGCCTCACGGTAGGACAGGCCCATCACGTCGACGGCTATCACCGCGTCACGAAAGTCGGTGGGCAGCGCGGCGATCGCCGCATACAGCTCGGTCGCCTCCAGGTGGCGCTCGGGCGTGGCCGCCCGCCTGTCGGGCAGGGCGGCGTAGTCCTCTGGCAGCGGCGCCTCCGGCGGGCGCCGTGAGGCCGCCCGGTGTCGGCTGATGACCGTGTTGCGCAGAACCTTGAGCAGGTAGCCCAGATCGTTGCCCGAGCGCAGCAGGCGGGGCCGCTCCAGCACCCGGACGAACGTTTCCTGGACCAGGTCTTCTGCTTCCTCACGTGAGCCGCACATGCTCCACGCGGCCCGGTACAGCCGGTCGACGTGATCCCCGAGGGACTCTGGATCGAGCTCATGTCCCGCGCTCATCTGTGCCGCGAGCTACATCAACGGGTCCTCAGGCGTTCAGCTTTGGCGACCGCCACGGCGTCGCCAGGCGCTTGGCCAGCTCACCGGGCAGCTGGCTGATCGGGATGCGCTCCTGGGTCAGGCTGTCACGGTCGCGCACGGTGACGGTTTGATCCTCCAGTGACCGGTGATCCACGGTCACCGCCCACGGGGTGCCGATCTCATCCTGGCGGCGGTAGCGCTTGCCGATCGCGCCCGACTCGTCGTACTCGGCCTGCATTTGCTCGCGCAGGCCGGCGACGATCTCCCGCGCCAGCTCCGGCTGGCCGTCCTTGCGGACCAGCGGCAGCACGGCGACCTTGACGGGCGCCAGGGCGGGGTGGAGGCGCAGCACGGTCCGGGTCTCGCCCTCGATCTCATCCTCGTCGTAGGCGTCGATCAGGAACGCGAGCGCCGCGCGGTCAACGCCGCCGGCCGGCTCGATCACGTGTGGCAGGTAGCGTGCGCCCGAGGGATCCACGTACTCCAGGTTCTGGCGCGAGTGCTCGGCATGCTGGGTCAGGTCGAAGTTGCCGCGGTTGGCGATCCCCTCCAGCTCACCCCAGTCCATGCTGCCGGGGTACAGGTACTCGACATCGGAGGTCGCTGAGGAGTAGTGGGACAGCTCGTCCGGGTCGTGAGGGCGCAGCCGCAGATGGTCGGGCCGGATCCCCAGCTTCACGTACCAGTCATAGCGGGTCTGGCACCAGTACTTGTGCCACTCCTCGGCCTCGTCCGGCGGGACGAAGAACTCCATCTCCATCTGCTCGAACTCACGCGTCCTGAAGATGAAGTTCGCCGGCGTGATCTCGTTGCGGAAGGACTTGCCGACCTGGGCGATGCCGAACGGCGGGCGCTTGCGGCTGAACTGCAGGTACTGCTTGAAGTTCAGGAAGATCCCCTGCGCGGTCTCCGGACGCAGGTAGGCGACCGAGCCGTCGTCGGCGACCGGGCCGATCTGCGTTTTGAACATCAGGTTGAACTCACGCGGATCGGTGAGATCGCAGTCCGGGCCCTGGCCGGGCTGCTTGGAGGGCTTCTGGCCACAGACGGCGTCCTCAAGCTTGTCGGCGCGGAACCGGCGCTTGCAGACACGGCAGTCGATCAGCGGGTCGGTGAAGCCGGCAAGGTGGCCTGAGGCCTCCCACGTCCGCGGGTGCTGGATGATCGCCGAGTCCAGTGCCACGACGTCATCGCGCTCCTGGAGCAGCGCCTTCCACCACTGGCCCTTGACGTTGTTCTTCAACAGCACGCCGTAGTGCCCGTAGTCATAGGTGTTCGCGATCCCGCCGTAAATCTCTGAGGCCGGAAACACGAACCCGCGCCGCTTGGCGAGCGACACGATCTTGTCCATCGTCACCTTGTCCGTAATCGTCACAAGCATGCAGGTTATGGCTTAGGGTGGATCCATGCTGATCTCAACCATGAACGACCTCCCGGGCTATGAGGTCACCGAGGTGCTGGGCGAGGTGTTCGGTTTGATGGTGCGCAGCCGCAACATCGGCTCCCAGCTCGGTGCGGGCTTCAAGTCACTGGCCGGCGGGGAGCTGAAGGGGATGACCAAGAACCTGGTGGCGAGCCGCCAGGAGGTACAGCAGCGGATGGTCGAGGAGGCCGAGGCCAAGGGCGCCGACGCGATCCTGGCGATGCGCTTTGACACCTCGGAGATGGGCCAGAACTGGACCGAAGTGTGCGCCTATGGCACCGCGGTTCGCGTCGCCAAGCGCTGAGCGCGGTAAACGGCGGCCGTCTATCCTGTAGCACCGGAATGCCGCTGTACGAATACAAGTGCAAGAAGGGCCACGTCTTTGACGTGATGCAGAGCTTCTCTGAGGACCCGCTGACCAAATGCGAGATCTGCGGGGCCAAGGCTGAGCGCGTGCTGAGCGCGCCCGCGATCCACTTCAAGGGCTCGGGCTTCTACAACACCGACTACGGCACCAAGCGCCGTAGCAGGGAGAAGGAAGCCTCCGCGTCGGAGAGCAACAACGGCTCCAGCGGCGATTCGGCCAAATCAGATAAGACCGAGACGTCGTCGTCCAAGAACGACACGGCCAAGACCGCGGCCAGCGCAGACTGACGCGGCGTTCCGTTCTGGTGGTGGTCTCAAAGACCACCACCAAGTCAGAACCGTGCGGATTTGCACAAAGCGGTCCGCGGAGCGGCGCTTGTGTCGATTGAGCGCGATTTTCGTGCGCATATGCACAAAGCTCGCCGCGGCCAGGCGCTTTGTGCAGATCGACACCTCTAGCCGTGCAGCAGCTTGTGGACCTGCGAGTTGATGTTCGCCTGGTTCGGGATCAGCACGTCCGCGCCGCCGTAGTTGCCGGCGGTCTCTGACAGCAGCATCGGCTTGGAGGTCCCGCCGATCTCGGCGGAGGCGAACAGCTCCAGCAGTGAGAAGCCGCCCATGTCGGTCTGGATCACGCCGGGCGCATCCCAGGAGGCCCAGGGCAGGTTGAAGAACGCGTGGACGCTGAACAGCTGGTTCTTGATCCCGTTCATGATCTGCTGCTGGGCGGCCTCGCGCTGGAGGTCCGTATAGGCCGGATTGCAGGAGTTCTCACGGGTACGGGCCAGCACCAGCGCCTGGGCGCCGCTCAAATGGTGTGAGCCGGCGCTGAGGTTCAAGGTTGACCCCCCGTTCTTGACACCGCCGGAGATGTTCGAGCAGATCTTCGAGGTCTTCACGGTGACGCCGCCGATGTCATCTATGAACTTCGGGAAACGCCCGAGGTCGACCACTATCACGTGGTTGATCTTGACCCCGGTCAGCGATTCGACGACCTTCACGGTCAGCCCCGGGTCCTTGCTCCAGGCGGCGTTGATCTTCGCCTTGCCCTCACCGGGGATGTTGACCAGCGTGTCGCGGGGGATCGACAGGCGCCGGGAGACGCCGCCGCCGACGTGCCAGAGCATGATCGAGTCGGTCGCCGAGGTCGACTCGTTGTGGTTGGCGCCGGGCTCCTTGGAGTTCGCGCCGGTCTTCGGGCGGGTGTCGAGCCCCAGCACCAGCACGTTCTCGGCCGAGGCGATCATCGGTACGGACGGACCGGTCAAAGCGGCTTTCAGGCTCTTTGGCACGTTGCCGGCCTTCGTCTGGGCGGAGATGAAGAACAGCACGGCGGACAACAGCACCCAACCGATCACCGCGCACACGAGGTACTTCAGCGCGCGGCGCCAGGTCCAGGTTCCGCGTCCCCAGCGGCCCAGCCCGGGTCCGCCGGAGCGTTCATAAGCCGGCGCCGGCGGGGCCTCCGGACGGTCGGCCAGCGGGGCCTTGCTCCCGCTCAGGCGCCGGACGCTGCCCAGGTCCTGCTCGCGCTGCTTGGACCGGCTCGCTTCGCGCCGGCTGGCGATCTCGCGCTCGGCCTCCTGGGCGCGGCGGCCCGTCTCGGAGTCGGTCAGGCCGAGCAGACGCGCGCGCAGCCCGCGAGGTGATGAGCGGTAGACCTGATAGCCGGCGTCCGCATCTCCGGAACCGGAATCGGAACCCGAAGCGGACCCAGACCCAGACCCGGAGGCCTGAGCGGCCGGCGGGTCGCTCGGGGCGTTAGCGGACCCGGCATCGCGGCCCTTATGCCAGCGAGACTTCTTTTTCGCGCTGTAGACCCGGTACTCGGGCTCGTCGGGATCCTCTGGCATCAGATAGGCGGGGTCGCGGTTAGGCGCTGGTCGCGGGTTGGCGAGCGGAAGCGGTCGCGGTTATGCGTGCCGGTCGGGGCCGTCTGAGGTTACGAATTCGACTAAAGCGACCCTGAACCTGCTCATCTTGGGCAGCCCATATAGTTGGGCCCATGCCTGACCGGCGCGTCATCGGCGTCGATATGGGCGGGACAAAGCTTTTGGCCGGCGCGGTCGATGGCAGGCTCTCAGTCCACCACCGACTTCAGCGACCCCTCACCGGTCTGGATCAGCCCAAGCTGCTGGACACCGTAACGGAGGCCGTTCAGGAGGCGATCGACAACGCCGGCGGCGAGGTCGACGCCGTCGGGTTCGGGATCCCCTGCACGTTCGACCAGCGGACCGGCACCGCGGTGCTGGCGATCAACCTGGACATGAAGGACCTCGCCTTCGGGGCGATCATGTCTGAGCGGCTCGGCGTCTCCTGCTACGTCGACAACGACGCGAACATGGCCGCGCTGGCGGAGCTCCGGGCCGGCGTCGCGACCGGCGTCAACGACGCGCTGATGCTGACGATCGGCACGGGCATCGGCGGTGGGCTGATCCTCAACGGCGCGCTGTACCGGGGCTCGATCGGTGCCGGGGCGGAGCTCGGGCACATGGTGATCCAGGCCGACGGCCCGCGCTGTCAGGGGAACTGCCCCAACCGCGGGTGTGTGGAATCGCTGGCCTCTGGCACGGCGCTGGAACGCGAGGCCCGGCGGGTGGCAGACCAGCAGCCCGACAGCGCGCTGGGCCAGGCCTTCAGCGCCGGCCGTGCGCCATTGGGGCCGCTGGTCACCGAGCTCGCACACGACGGCGATCCGGTCGCGCGTGAGGTGCTGGAGCTGATCGGGACGCGGCTCGGGGTTGCGTTCTCCAGCTACACGAACATGTTCAACCCGGAGCTGATCATCGTCGGCGGGGGCGTGATGGCAGCCGGTGACCTGCTGCTGGAGCCGGCGCGCAGGGAGCTGGCGAAACGCGCGCTGCCGCCAGCGCGGGATACCGTTCAGGTAGTGGCGGCGCGATTCGGATTTGAGGCCGGGATGATCGGCGCCGCCGCCTTGGCGCTTGAAGGCGACAGCGAGGTGCGCGCATGACCGTTGGGATCAGCGGACGTCTGATCGTCTGTCCGACGCCGATCGGCAACGTCGATGACATCACGCTGCGCACACTGGCGGCGCTGCGTGAAGCTGACGTGGTGGCTTGCGAGGACACACGCCGCACGGGCGCGCTGCTCAAGCAGTACGGCGTCAACGCGAAGCTGGTCAGCTACCACGAGCACAACGAGCCCGGCCGCGCGGCCGAGCTGGTCAGGCGCATGCACCACGGTGAGAGCGTCGCGCTGGTGTCCGACGCCGGCATGCCGCTGGTATCCGATCCCGGCTACGTGCTGGTCCGCGCCTGTGTCGCCGCCGGCGTAGCCGTCGAGGTGCTGCCCGGGCCCTCCGCAGCGCTCGCGGCGCTGGTCGCCAGCGGGCTGCCGGCCGACCACTGGCACTTCAGCGGGTTCCTGCCGCGCAAGAAGAGCGAGTTGGTCGAGCTGCTGGGTCGCCAGGAGACTCTGGTGGCCTTTGAGTCGCCGCGGCGCGTCAGCGCGACGCTGAGCACCCTGGCCGAGCTCGACCCCGAGCGTCCGGTGGTGCTCTGCCGCGAGCTGACCAAGCTGCACGAGGAGATCGTGCGCGGCACCGCCACGGAGTTGCGCGACAAGTATGCCGAGACCGCGCCCCGCGGTGAGGTCGTGCTGGTGATCGGCGCGGCGCCGGCCCCGACCGACGTC
>JAFMRN010000370.1 GCA_017354065.1 Solirubrobacterales bacterium | reverse complement strand
AACAGCGCCTCAGCACTAGGGAACACGGCGCCGCCGTGAGCAGCACTCAACCGCTCCGCGGCCTCTCTGTTCGGGTCATAGACGCCGACCAACTTGTCAGCGCCAAGCGCCGCAGCGCGTTTGTGACCGATCAGCCCGGCACCGATTATCGCGACCCGCAGCGGCTCACTCATCCGCGCGGAACTCTATCTTGCCCCGTTGTGCGTAGTACTGAATGCAGCCGGTCCCCCGGCTCGCGCTGGCGCATGCGCGCCGCGCTGGGGCTGCTGGCGGTGATCCTCGCCGCGCTGAGCGCCGGCTGTTCCAAGACAACGTCCGTGATGACCGGCCAGGGCGCCACGGGGCCGAGCTCGCCGTCACTGTTGGGCTCCGCGACGACGCCCAAGAACGGCGCGCCCGCCAACCCCGCGCCGACGTCCCCCGGACCGCTGCCCGGCAGCGGGTCGGCCAAGGCCGGCACTGGCGCCAACCCGAAGCAGACCAGCACCCCCCAGCAGCTCGGTTTCTCCTACCTCGGGACCAAGAACACCACGCGCGTAGCCGGCGCCGACCCGATCTCGGACGCCGCCGCCGTCGCCCTGGCCGTCGACCCGTCAACCGCCCCGGGCACCCACCCGGGTGCCGTGGCGCTCGCCCCCAGCGACGACTGGCAGGCGTCGATCGCCGCGAGCTCGCTGATGGGCACACCGTTCCGGGCCCCGCTGCTGCTCTCGACACCGGGCAAGCTGCCGACCGCGACCGCCAGCGCCCTGAACCTGCTGGCGCCCACCGGTGAGGCGGCAACCGACAAGGCCCAGGTGCTGCAGATCGGCGACACCCCCCAGCCGAAGGGCTACAAGACCACCGGGATCGGCAGCTCCGACCCGTACTTCACGGCCGCTCAGGTTGACGCCTATGAGGCCAGGCTGCGCGGCAACAAGGAGTCCAAGAACGTCGTGATCGCCTCCGGCGAGCAGGCGCCGTGGGCGATGCCGGCCGCCGGTTTCGCCGCGGAGAGCGGGGAGCCGGTGCTGTTCACCAAGTCCAACTCGGTGCCGGCCGCAACCGCGGCGCAGCTGGCCAAGCACAAGCCGGCACACATCTACGTGCTCGGCCCCCAGAAGGTGATCTCCAACAACGTGACCAAGGCCCTGTCGGCCTACGGGACCGTGAAGCGCATCTCCGCTCCCTCGCCGGAGGCCCTGTCGGTGGCGCTGACCCTGTACCGGGATCCGCCCTGCCCGGCCAACAACAACGCCTGCGCGCACATCCCGGGCAGCTTCGGCTGGGCGATCCGCACGCCGGGACACGGCTACACGTTCATCAACGAGTCCCAGCCGCTGACAGCCCCGGCCTCAGCGGCGCTGTCGGCCAGCGGCAGCTACGGGCCACAGCTGCTGTTGACCGCGCCGAATACGCTTCCCAAGCCAGTGCTCAACTTCCTGATCAATTACTCGACGCCCGGCTACTCCAACGAGGGTCCGACCGCGGCCGTCTACAACCACGGCTGGCTGATCGGTGACGTGGGCCAGATCTCTGAGGCGGTGCAGGCCCAGATCGACAGCCTGCTTGAGGTGGTTCCGACCAAATGAGCTCCGCCCCCGCGGTAGCTGTCATCGGTCTGGGCCGCGTCGGCCTGCCCCTGGCACTGAGCTTTGCCGCGGCCGGCGTCCGCACGCTCGGGATCGACAACAACCCGGCGATCATCGCCTCCTTGAAAGCCGGGAAGATGCCCTTTGAGGAGGCCGGCACCCAGGAGCTGCTGGACCGCGTCCGCCCTGACTTCGAGCTGTCCGACCGGGCCGCGGACGCGGCGCGGGCCCGCGACATCGTGCTGACGATCGGCACCCCGTCCTTCTCCCACATCGAGTCGGACCTCAGCCAGGTGCGCGCGGTGATCGATGACCTGCTGCCGCACTTGCACAGCGGTCACAGCGTGATCCTGCGCTCCACCATCGCGCCCGGCACGACGGAGTTCGTGGCCGGCTACATAGCCAAGCGCCGCGCTGAGGACGTCTACGTCGCCCACGCCCCGGAGCGCATCGCGGCGGGCAAGTTCCTGGCGGAGATCGGGACGCTGCCCTGCATCGTCGGCGGTGTGGACGAGGCCTCCACCGACCGGGCCGCGGCCGTGTTCTCGGTGTTCGGCGCCCCGATAGTGCGGACCTCACCGGTAGAGGCGGAGCTGGCCA
>JAFMRN010000369.1 GCA_017354065.1 Solirubrobacterales bacterium | reverse complement strand
AGCCAGTAACCAAGATCGAGCGCTATCGCGAGCGCCGCCGCCTCCATGAGCGCAGCAGGCGCCTGCAACGCAACCTCCCGCTGGCGCACCGGATCGCCGTGGAAGGAGCCTGCGCCGGCCAGCAGCATGAGGTGCTCTTGGAACAGGCCGTCGTCGGACTTGTGGAAGCCGCCGACAACTTCGAGGTAACCGACGCTGATTGCCGCTTTGGCGCCTTCGCCGAGCCGCACATCCGCGCGGCGTTGGGTCGTGACCGCGACGAGCAGGCGATCGTCGCCGCCCAAGCAGAGCTGGCCACGGCAATCCCCAGCCAGGAGCGGGTCCAGGAGCTGGCCCGGTTCCTGGAGTGCCCGGCTGAGACGCTGGTCGGGGCCGCCTGAGCGCCCGGCACGAGCTTGCCACCCGGCCGGCGCCCCCGGCCGGCCGGGTTGGCTAGCCCCTGGGGCTTATGCCCTTCATATGTTCTTCAGTGATCGACGGCGCGATCGCCTACCCTTCAGGGCACTCCAACCGACTTAGGAGCCGCTAGGAAAGATGCCTACCTATCAAGAACTAGGTTTCGGAGGCGGCGCAGCCCTCACCGGTGACCGCGCCCGCTCCGTCTTCGGACAGGTGATGGGCCTGGTGGCCGTCACCATCGGATTCACCGCACTGGGCGCGTACGTCGGACACGGGATGCAGAAGGGCGGATTCGTCTTCATCATCCTCGCGTTCGTCTGCATGTTCGGGATGCAGTTCGCCACCCGCGCGGGCCGTCAGCAGCTCGCGACCGGCCTGCTGTTCGGCCTCGGACTCTGCTTCGGCCTGTTCCTGTCACCGGTGCTGGTCCTCTACGCCCAATCAGATCCGGGCGTCGTGGCCGAAGCCGCAGGCACCACCGCGCTGTTCACAGCGGGGCTGGGGGCGTTTGGCTACTCGACCAGGCGCGACCTGTCAGGCATCGCTCGGACCGCCTTCTGGGCCCTGCTGGCGCTGATCGTGTTTGGCCTGATCGCGTCATTCGTAGCGATCCCCCACGCCAACCTGATCTACTGCGTGGCCGGCCTGGTGATCTTCGGCGCCTTCACGGCGTTCGACTTCCAGCGTCTCTCCCAGAACCCCAGCTACCAGGCCGCACCGCTGATCGCTTGCTCGATCTTCCTGGACATCCTGAACGTGTTCATGCTGTTGTTGAACCTGTTCGCCGGCGGTAGCCGGAACTGACCGGACTGTCCCGATCGTCGTTTGCAAGGGGCCTCGCGGCAGCTGCTGCGGGGCCCCTTGTCGCGCTTGCAGCGGTCGCGTGCGGATCCCAGCAGACGACCACCGGCTCGCGCACGGTCAGCACCGCGAGCAGCGCCTCAACCCCCGCCACGACCCAAGTCGTGGGCACAGACCCCGCCGGTACCACCGAGACGCTGACCCGCACGCTCACCACTGACACGACGACGACCCCTGACGGGGTACCGCTGGAACGCGGCCGCCCACTGGCCCGGCCCACCGGGCGACACAAGGGCGTGACCGTCGACGGCGTCCAGTGCGCTCGCCTCTCACAGCTCGCCTACCAGGCCTTCACACATCTCCAGGTCTTTGTCCGCGGACGGGCGGTCAAGGTGCCGGGCGGGATCGGCCTGATCAGCCCGGTGGCCCACCACAACGGCACGACCACGACCTATGCGCAGAGCACGTGCGCCTACTGGCTCCACACGGATGCCAGCAACGGCGTGATCGCGGTCCGTTCCCCGCGCCCGGGCACCTACCGCCTGGGTCAGTTCTTCGCGGTCTGGGGGCAGCCGCTGAGCCCCACCCAGCTCGGGCCCGCCCGCGGCAAGGTGACAGCGATCGTCAACGGGCAGCGCTGGCGCTCGACCCCGCGCTCGATCCCGCTCTCAGAGCACACCAGCATTGAACTGGCTGTCGGCAGCCCCGTACCGCGCTTCCAGGCCATCAACTGGACCGGCACCGGGCTTTAGTCGGCCTAGGATCTAATGGCGATGGCCGCCAACGTGATCGTCTCCTATGACGGGACCCCGAACGATGACGACGCGCTTGCACTTGGGCTCGCCCTCACCGACGACAGCAGCACCCTGGCGCTCGCTTACGTCCGCCACGCCCGTGAGTTCGACCCCCGGCGTGAGCAGCTCGCCCAGCACGATGCCGAGCGACGCCTGCGCGCCGGCAGCGAGCTGACC
>JAFMRN010000152.1 GCA_017354065.1 Solirubrobacterales bacterium | reverse complement strand
GCGTGATCGCGATCGAGTCGGCCCCGGCGCTGCCGATCGAGATGCTCGCGCAAGCGCGCGCGTGGGTGTGAGCGGCGAACTCGACGCGATCTTCGGAGCGCTGGCCGACCCGACTCGACGTCGCATCGTCGAGACGCTGACCCATGCCGAAACGGTGTCGGTGCCCGAGCTGACCGGCGAGCTTGCGATCAGCCGCCAGGCGATTGCCAAGCACATCAACGCGCTCGATCAGGCGGGGGTGATCCAGCGCGCGGGCCAGACCGGACGCGAGGTCCACTACCAGCTGGCGCCCAAGGCGCTGGCACCGGCGACGGACTGGCTGGCGAAGGCCGACCGCGCCTGGCAGGGGAGGCTTGCCCGACTCAAACGGCGCGTAGAGTCGCAGCCATGATCACGCGACAACTAGGCAGAAGCGACGTGCAGACCTCGGTCGTGGGGCTCGGCACCAACAACTTCGGCGGCCGCCTGGATCTGGAGCAGACCCGGCGAGTGGTTGACCAGGCCCTTGAGGAGGGCGTGACCCACCTCGACACCGCCGACGTTTACGGCCATCACTTCGGCAACGACGGCGCGCCCGGCCGGTCCGAGCAGTTCCTCGGCGAGGTCCTGAAGGGCCGCCGCGAGCAGGTGGTGCTCGCGACCAAGTTCGGCGGCGACATGCGCGACGGCTACGCGGGCCCGCGCGGCACGAAGAAGTACATCGAGCGCGCCATCGACGCCAGCCTGCGGCGGCTGCAGACCGAGTACATCGACCTGTACTGGTACCACCGCCCCGACAAGGTCACGCCACTGGACGAGACCTTCGGCGCCCTGGGCGAGCTGGTCCAGGCCGGCAAGGTCAAGGCGCTCGGCGCCTCAAATCTGACCGCCCCCCAGTTGGAGACCGCAGCCCAGCACGGCTGCGTCGCGCTCCAGAACGAGTACAGCCTGCTCCATCGCGGGCCCGAGCACGACGGCACGCTGGCGGGAACCGAGCGGCTCGGCGTCGCCTTCATCCCTTACTTCCCGCTGGCCTCGGGGTTGTTGACCGGCAAGTACAGCCGCTTTGGAGCCCGCCCGCAGGACTCGCGGCTCACCAACCGGGACCAGCTGGCCTCCGAGGATGAGTGGGCGCTGATCGACGCGCTCACGAGCTACGCGCGCGAGCGGAGCCTGACGCTCGTGCAGGTCGCTATCGGCGCGCTGTTGGCCAAACCGTCGGTCGCGAGCGTGATCGCGGGGGCGACCCGTCCGGAGCAGGTCAGCGCGAACGCCGCCGCCACTGAGTGGCAGCCCAGCGCGGCCGATCTGACCGCGCTGGAGTCGCTGCTCTCAGGCTGAGGTAACCAGCTCGCGTTGGGGCCCGCAGGCCAGAATGTCGTCGTTGAGCTTGTCGGCGCTCTCTTGGGACCACCGCCCGGAGTCGACCAGGTGGTCGAGCATCAGCCGGATCTCTGCGATCGCTTCGATCGCGTCGTCGGAGTCCAGGTCCGTCGTAAGGACCAGACTGTCCGCTGCATAACGGATGCGATCTACCTCGTCATCCTGCAGCTTGCTCGGCCCCAGATCCTCGAGGACCTGAAGCACGCGACGGTAGGCGTCGGTTCGTTCTGGGCTCATGCTGGCCTCCCTGTATCGCGAGGTGCGTTGAACGCAATTGTCAACGTTTGGCTCGTCTCTGACTTTAGCCACCCGGCCAGACCTACCTCTCCGTTGCCTACGAAATTGCACAAATGGGGTGGTGCCGGCGGCGATCTTGAATACGCCGCCGGCAAGCAGCGTCCGGACACCGCGGCGGTAAGCTCGGGCGCGTGACGCTGCTAGCGGATCGGCGCTGGGCTCGGGACGAGGTAGCCCGGCTTGATCCCGAGCGCGATAACGAGCGGATCGCGCACCTGACGGCCGAGGTCCGCTACGGGGACCCGCTGCTCGTGGCACTGCTCTACACGGTCGCCTTCTGCCGCCAGATGGCGGTCCCGTCGATCGCACGGGTGGTCCACCGCGGCGGAGCAAGCCCGATCATGGTGGCCACGCGTAAACGCAACGACGACACGCTGATGCTGTTCGGCGAGTTCATGCGTAGCGGCCACTCGTCACCGCGCGGGCGCGCGGCAATCACACGGATGAACGAAATCCATGCCCGCTTCCCGATCGACCAGGATCAGATGCTCTACACGCTGGCGTCGCTGACCTTCGAGCAGGAGCGGATCCCTCGGGGGCTGGGCCTGGATCCGCTGTCCGAGACGGAGAAGTTGGCCAACTTCTACTTCTGGCGCGAGGTCGGTCGCCTGGCCGGAATCGAGCAGCGGCCTGAGACCTATGAGGCCTACTGGGAGTGGACGCGCTCCTATGAGGCCTCACACTGGGGCTATTCGGACGGCGGGCGCGCGGTTGTGGACGCGATGATCGCCGATTTCGTGTCGAGGGTTCCGCGCGCGCTTGCGCGTCCGGCACGCGGGTTGTTGCTGGCCGCGATGGAGGATGACCTGCTGGACGTCTTCGGGCTGGAGCACCCGGATGCGGCTGTCCGCAAGCTGGCACGCGCGTTGGTCGCCGGTTACTTCCGTGGGCGTGCACTGCTGCCCGATCCCGGTGAGCGTTCCTGGGCGGAGGCGTTCGGGCGGGCGTATCCGCCCCAGCCCGATCTGTCGCAGGTGGGCTTCAGCCCTCGCGGATGACGAAGGTCGCCAGCAGCTCGTCGTGCTCGGCCAGCAGCCAGCGGCGCTTCCCGTTGGCCAGGTAGCGGGCCGCTCCCGGGTAAGCGCCGTCACGAAACTCGACCTCGGCGTCCAGCTGCTGGGGCTCGTTGCCGGCCTGCAGGAACTCCTCCTCAAGGGGTGCCCAATAGGCAGCGTTGTTGACGTGGTCGGCCATGTCGGTCTCGGTGTGGCGGAACTGCCACGGGCGCTGGGTCGCCTGCTCTAGCTCGTGGGGCTCGGGGCGAGGCTGGCGCAGCCGGTGGCTGACCACGCGGTCGCCATAGCCGGCGGCGCCGAAGATCTTGAGTTCGTCCGGGGTGAAGGCGTGGGGGCGACGGGTCTGCGCGTCCAGGTGTACCCACAGCGCTTCCGTGTCGACCAGCGGCGTGTCCGGGTCAGCCGCCGTGGTGATGACCGTGCGGCGCTCGGCGACTATCCGCCCCAGCCCGCTGGGAAACGTGCGCACCAGGTGCGGTTCTTGGATCCGCGGGAAGCGGTGCACCTGGATCCGCGTGCGCCGCAGGATCCAGAGCGCGCTGTCGGCCAGCCCGGCGTCTTCGACATCCCACCAGGCGATGTCCTGGAGCCAGCGCGCAATCGCGTCCATCCGCACCCGGCCCCCGGGAGCACAGTCGCCCAGGCCTGCGCGAAACGTGTCTGAGAACACGCGGCCGCTGCTTGGGAGCGGAACCATCTCATCGGCCGCGTAGTGGGTCACGCCTGATCACGATATCTGGGCGCCGATTGGCTAGTCTGCCCGCGCAACTAGCAAGGAGCCCAGATCCGATGACCAGCGGCACCCCGATCACGATCAACCCGCCGACCCTCCCGGCGCCGACGGGTTTCTCCCATGCAGTGCTGGCCGGCAACACGCTTCACCTCGCGGGCCAGACCGCGCTGGATGAGAACTCGGAGATCGTCGAGGGCGGGATCGTGCCTCAGTTCCGCCAAGCGGTCGCCAACCTGCTGGCCCCGTTGTCGTATGTCGGCGGTGCACCGGAGCACCTGGTCTCGCTCACGTTCCACCTGACCGACGTTGCCGCCTACCAGGCTCACGGGCCGCAGATCGGCAAGGCCTGGCGCAAGCTGCTTGGGCCCGTGTTTCCCGCCCTGACGGTCGTCGGCACGCCGGGCCTCTGGCAGCCGGAAGCGCTGCTTGAGATCTCGGGCGTGGCCGTGATCCCGGATGCGCAGCTGCGCGTTCCGGCTTAGCGGCTGTCCGCCCACGCGCGCTCTACGTCGCGCAGCAGCACGGGGTACACGGACAGGTAGCGGAACGGCTTGATCGCCAGCATGTAGAGCTGCCCGAACGGGCCGTTGGGCTTCACCAGCACCGCCATCTGCGCCCGATTCTCCTCCGGCACCCAGCCGAGGTGCATCACGCCGTGCATCGTCTCGTTGGCGATCTCCGCCGCCAGCTCGTTGTCCAGCTGGTACAGCGATTTAAATGGTGTGCCACGGATCGTTGGCCCGGGGCGAGCACGGAGATCGTCCGGCAGCCGCTCTGTCAGAGACTCGACACGCTGGCCGGTTCCCTCGCGCGCGTCATCCCAGCCCAGCAGTTCACCGAGCTTCCAGCGCAGCGCGAACAGCGCCCGGACGATCGCGGAGCTGCTGTCGGCGCCGGGATCGAAGCTCGTAAAGCCCTGGACCAGGCGCTTGAACTGATCGGGCCCGCCCGGGGCCCGCAGTTCCCAGACGTCCTCCAGGCGGAAGTCTTTGGTCAGCTCGTGGATCCGCCACGGGCGCGTGGTGTGCTCTGCGTCAGCCAGCCTCATCGCTCTTGCCTCGCTTTATCTATACGCTGCCGTATACATACGTTACCGTATGTATCATCTGCGGTCAATGGCGCCACCGATCCAGACCACGCGAGAGAGCTGGCTGGCGGCCGGACTCCAGGCGCTGGCCGCAGGCGGGCCGGACGGCGTGCGCGTCGAGTCGGTCGCCAAGTCTTTGGGGGTCAGCAAGGGCGGTTTCTACGGGCTGTTCGCGGGCCGCGATGAGTTCCTCACCGCCCTGCTCGATGAGTGGGAGCGCTCCCTGGTCGACCGGGTGATCACCGAGGTCGAGGCCGGCGGCGGCGACGCCCGCGCCCGGCTCGCCCACCTCTACACGCTGGCCGACACACACCGCGACCTGCTCGACGTCGAGCTGTCGATCCGCGAGTGGGCGCGCCACTCAGCGGATGTGGCGGCACGGCTGAAACGCGTTGATGAGCGCCGCCTGGTCTACATGCGTCCGCTGTTCAGCGAGCTCTGCAGCGACCGGGACGAGGTGGAGGCACGCTGCCTCACGGCGCTCGCGTTGTTCGTCGCCGCACCCCTGATCAGCGCCCCTCACGGCGCGCTGAGGGCGGCCGCGGCGCGGCTGGTCGCCTGAGGGTGTTCACCCTTGTGTTCACCCCCTCCGTGCAGACACTCCTGGCCGGTTGAGGCGCACGCTCGCATAACCCCAGGTACCCCTCACAACCCGTAACAAATGTGTGACTTCTATGACAACCCTGCAACCCTCAAGCACTACTTGAGACGGTTCCGCGGAGCCGCTCCCCGCAGGCTCCTGACCGACCTAAAAGCCCAGAAAACAAGCGGCCAGCCGGCTACACAAAACCCACAATCCTTGAGTTAGGCTGGGTCCTCCAACGATCCCCGGCCACCACACAAAACCCACACAAAACATGGTGAACGGGCGTGAACACCAGCACTCTTCAGCTTGTTTTTTGCGTTCGGGTTGGCACGTCGACAGGTTTGCTGCTAACCCTTCTTCCCGATGCGGGTCCAAAGCACCCAAACGTTTCGTCTTCGCGCAGCCACCCCGTGGCGGTCCGCGAACCGCGTGCTCACCCCCATCCGCATCGTTCTCGCTGTCGTGTTGTTGGCTGTCTCGTTCCTCGCTTCCGCCTCAAGCGCGCTGGCTGCCGGCACGAGTGGTTCACAAGCACTGGATTCTGTTGTGGCGAAACTCGCCGGCAAACAGACCCCTGCTGCTCAGCCTGCTGGCGCTCAGCCCGCTGCCGGGACACCGGCGTCGACCACGCCGACGTCCACCACTCCGGCACCCGCCGCGAGCACGCCGACGTCAACCACCCCGACCTCGACGACCCCGGCTGCGACATCGACGACACCGGCCGCTACCCCGGCTCCGGCTAAGGCCAAGCCGGCCGCCCCGGCTAAGGCCTCCTCGACCAAACCGAACCCGGCCCCGGCCCCGGCCTCCTCTTCGGCGAAGGCCGCGAACGCTCCGGCAAACACCCCGGCCGCTGGTTCGTCAGCCACCCCGGCGGCGGGTTCGGATCCGACACGGTCACCGGGCCAGCAAATGGCCCAAGTCGATTCCGGCCAGCAACAGAACCAGCGTGGCCAGTCCGATGTGAACGCCGGTGGCGCTCAACAACAAACCGGCACCTCACAGCAGCAGTCCCCGGATGTCGGTGGCCAACAACAGAACGACAAGGGCCAAACCCAATCAACCGG
>JAFMRN010000368.1 GCA_017354065.1 Solirubrobacterales bacterium | reverse complement strand
GGAAGTTGAGGCTGTGGCCGTGATCGTGCTCAGCGTGGTCATGGCTGTGGTCGTGGCCGTGGTGGCCGCCGAGCACCCTCACGATCACCAGGTTCACCACGACCCCGCCAAGGGCGACCACCAGCACCGGCCAGCCGCGTACGGGGAGGGGATGGATCAGGTGCACTATCGCGCCGTACAGGATCAGGCCGGCAAGCACCAGCATGGTCAGCGCGTTTGCCTGCGCGGACAGGATCTCGGCGCGGCCGAGCCCGAAGGTCATCGCGTTGCCGACCGGGCGCAGCGCCAGCCGTGCGGCCAGCAGCGACAGGGCAAGCGCGCCGGCGTCGGTCAGCATGTGCGCCGCGTCGGAGAGCAGCGCCAGCGAGTGGGCGGCGAGCCCGACGACCACCTCCGCGGCCATGAAGGCGACCAGCAGGGCGAGCCCACGCTTCAGACGGGCCTGTTCAGCGTCACGGTCCACGGTTGGATGCTAGTTGGCGGAGGGATCGCGCGGCATCCGCGCCACCAGCGCGTAGGAGCCGCCCTTGCGGGCCAGAACGTCTGACCAGAGCTGCTCCGGATCAGCGGCGAAGGCGTCATTGAGCTGGGCCGGCTCCAGGATCCAGTCGCCACGCTCCAGCTCGTTGTCGAGCTGTCCGGGCCCCCAGCCGGCGTGCCCCGCAAACGCGCGTGCGTCGTGCACGTCGGTCGCCAGGTCGGTCGGGTCAGACCCGGCGCTCATCACGCCGACCGCGTCAAAGGCGATCAGCGCCGCGTCATGGGGGTCATCGAAGTCCGCCAGCACGATCACCGAGGAGGGCTGCACCGGTCCGCCGACCAGCACATCCGTGTCCGGGTCGACCAGCTCGGCGAGCTCGGGCACCACGTCGGATACCGATGACTCGGACGGGCGGTTCAGGACCAGGCCCAGGGCCCCCTCATCGTTGTGTTCGACCACGAGGATCACCGTGCGCCAGAAATTCGGATCCTGGAGCTTCGGGCCGGCGATCAGGAGCTTGCCGCGTGTCGAGTCCATGCTCGACAGAAATGATTCCACGCCGAGGCGACGGGCGCGGCGGCCCGGGGAGGCCTCGCTCGGGACCTACAGGCCCAGGGACCGCCCCAGGATCTCCTTCATGATCTCGTCCGTACCGCCGCCGATCGGCCCCAGGCGGGCGTCGCGCAGCGCGCGCTCGATCCGGTACTCGGTCATGTAGCCGTTGCCGCCGTGGATCTGCAGGCACTCATCCGCGACGTCGACCGCGGCGCGCTGGGTCTGCAGTTTGGCGACCGTCACGTCTTGTACGGCGTCCTGGCCGGCGGCGAACTTCCTTAATGCCTGGTAGGTGATCGCGCGGGCGACCTCGATCGTGGTTGCCATCTCCGCGAACTTGTGGCGGATCACCTGGAAGTTCCCGATCGGCCGGCCAAAGGCGGTCCGCTCCTTGGCGTACTGCAGGGTCTGGTCAAAGCACCACTGCATCGCGCCGATCGCGCCGAGCGCCAGCAACAGCCGCTCCCACTGGAAGTTGGCCATGATCAGGTAGAAGCCCTGGTTCTCCTCACCCAGCAGGTTCTCAGCGGGGACGAACACGTCATCAAAGCTGATCAGTGCCGTGTCCGACGCGTGCCAGCCGAGCTTCTTGATCGGCTGCGCATCGACGCCAGCGGACTTCTCGATGATCAAAAAAGAAATTCCATGATGACCGCCTTCGGCGGTTGTTTTTACGGCTGTGACCAGCGTCTGCGCGCGGACACCGCCGGTGATGAACATCTTTGATCCGTTTACAACCCAGCCGCCGTCAACGGGCTTTGCGGTGGTCTTGATCCCGGCCACGTCGGAGCCGGCGTCGGGTTCGGTGATCGCCAGCGCCGCGATCTTCTCGCCCCGGATGCCCGGCACGAGGTACTTCTGCTTCTGCTCCTCCGTGCCGAACTTGGCGATCGGCGGCAGCGCGATGCCGATGTGGGCACCGATCCCCGCGGCCAGGCCGCCGGAGCCGCAGGCGCCGAGCTCCTCGACCAGGACTGCGTCGGCGATCACATCGTTGTCGCCCCCGTAGGCCGGGTCGAACTTCAGGCCCAGGTAGCCGAGCTCGGCCATGCGTCTGAACACGCTGTCAGGGAAGTACTCGGCTTGCTCCCAGTCGTCGGCGTGCGGAAACAGCTCTTTGTCGACGAAGCGGCGGACCGCTT
>JAFMRN010000151.1 GCA_017354065.1 Solirubrobacterales bacterium | reverse complement strand
AGCGCTTGCCGGGGATGGGACCGTCGGCGCGGACCCCGGGTTTGTGCTCCGGATGCTGGCGCGCCTGCCGCTTCCCGCGCGGATCACGGAGCTGCTGGTCGCGTATTGGGTTGACACGGGCGCCCGCGCCGGCTTCTACATGCTGCTCAACACCGCCGTAACCGGCGGGCTCGGGATCATCTACTGGGTCGTGGCCGCGCGCCTGTACCCGCAGGTGGCGGTCGGTCGCGGAGCGGCGTTGCAGTCCGCGGTGGTGACGCTTGCCGGGTTCGGCGAGATGCACCTGTCCGGCATGCTGATGCGGTTCCTGCCGATCGCCGAGGCCCACAGCCGCCGGCTGGTGCTGCTTGCCTACGGCGCGGCGGCGGCCGCCACGCTTGTGCTGACCGGCATCGCGATTGGCGGGGTCAACGTGCTCACGGACCCGAGCTCACCGCTGCGGATCCCGACGCTCGGTGCACTGCTGTTCCTGGCGTCAACCGTGGGAACGGTCCTGTTCACTCTGGAGGACGCGGTCCTGATGGCGCTGCGCAAGACCGTCTGGGTTCCGCTTGAAAACGGCGGCTTTGGCATCGCGAAGATCATCCTGTTGGTGGTCTTCTCGGGGTTCGGGACGTGGGGGGCGGTCTTTGCCTCCGGAACGCTCCCGCTGGCGCTCGCGTTGCCGCTGATCACCTGGCTGCTGTTCGGCTGGCTGCTGCCCAAGGGGGGCAAGCACGGCTGGGTCGTCACCGAGGCCCGCAAGAAGGAGATTCGGCGCTTCGCCACCGGTGACGCCGTGGGCGGGATCTCGGGTGCGGCCGTCACGCCGCTGCTGCCCGTGGTCGTGACCGCGGTGCTGGGACCCAGGCAGAACGCGATCTTCTACCAGGCGATCATGTACTCGATGACGATCGACATGATCTCGGTCAACTACTCAATGCCGCTGATCGTGGAGGCGGCGCATGACCCCGGGGCGCTCTCCAGGCTGTTGATATCGACGATTAGACGCACGTACATGGTGCTCGGTCCGGTGGTGCTGGTGTTCGTACTCGGCTCCAGCCTGCTCATGCACATGTACGGCCCGGCATACGTAAAGGGCGCGACGCTGCTGAGCCTGCTGGCCCTGGCATGCCTGCCGCGGGCCCTGACCGTGGTGCTCTGGAGCCTCTGCCGCGTGGAACAGCGAACCCGGTTCTCAGGCCTGATCCAGCTGACGACCGCCGTGGTCACGATCGGCGGCACGGCGGTCGCAGCCCAGTACGGGCTGAACGCCGTAGGCTTCCTGATCGTCGGCATCCAGCTGGTCGTGGCGACCTTCGCGGCGTTCTACATCAGGCACGCGATTGTGCGTGCCCGCTCCGCCAAGGCCGCCTGACCTTTTAGCTCGGCAGCCAGCTGAAGCGCCGCAGAGCGAAAGCGACCGCCGCCAGCGCCCAGCCGACCAGGACCGCGACGTCTACCAGCGAGACCGAGGAGGCGAAGCTGGTGTTGACCGACGCCAGGTGCAGGGTGTTGGCGATGTGCTCAGGCGGGAAGATCTCGCCGATGATCCGCAGTGCCTTGGGCATGCCGTCGGTCGGCAGGTAGATGCCGCTGATGAAGAACAGCGGCAGCATCGAGATCTGCACAAATGGCTGGGCCACGTCTGCGTTCTTCAGCAGCCCGGCGACGGCGTAGGCGACGCAGCCGAGCGACAGCGTGCCCAGCGCGACGATCAGGTAGATCGCGACCAGTGAGGAGACCGGGTAGCCGATCCCGTAGGCCAGTCGCGCCACCACGAGCATGATCGTGGCCATTGCGATCGAGATCACCACGGTCGCCAGCGCCTGGCTTGCGATCAACATCCACGCGGGGACCGGCGTTGCGCGCCGGCGCTTGAGGATCCCGTTCTCACGCAGCGTCGTGACCATGATCACGAGGTTCGCGTAGGCGGCTGCCATCACGGCCTGGGCCATGATCCCGGGGGTGTAGTAGCGCGTCAGCGTGATGTGGTGGCCGTCCACGACGGTGTGCCCCTTGCCGAACACGGAGCTGAAGATCACCAGGAACAGCAGCGGGAAGACGATCGTGAAGAACCGGGCACGCGGGTTGCGCATCAGTGTCAGCAGGTCAAAGCGGACCTGGTGGCCAAGCAGCGCCAGCTGCCCGTTGGCGGCCGGCGACACGGCCGGCTCGGTCGCGCCACCGCGTGAGCCGAACAGGTTGGAGAGAAGCCTGAACAGGAGGAGCATGGTCTAGATCGCCGCCTTTCCGCTGGCTGTCTCGCTGGTGAGTGACAGGTAGACGTCCTCCAGGCTCGGACGCGAGACCTTCAGGTCATCAAGGCTGAGGCCCTGCTCCAGCGCCCAGCCGGTCAGCGTGTTCAGGTCCTTGGTCGGGCTGGCAGTGGTGATTGAGACGGTCTGGTTGCGCTCGCCCGTGACGGCAAGCTGCTGGGGGAGCGCGTCGACCCCGATCGTGTCTGGCAGCGTGAAGCTGATGACCGACTGCTGGTGATCGCGCCCGCCGAGCGTCTCCGGGGTTCCGTGGGCGACTATCTGGCCGTCAGCGATCACCGCGATCCGGTCTGCCAGGCGTTCGGCCTCCTCCATGTAGTGGGTCGTCAGGAACACCGTCTTGCCGAGGTCCCGCAGGCCGGCAATCACGTCCCAAGAGGCACGCCGCGCCGAGGGGTCGAACCCCGTGGTCGGCTCGTCCAGGAAGATCAGCTCGCCATCTCCGATCAGCGCCAGCGCCACGTCCAGACGCCGCTGCTGGCCGCCGGAGAGCTTGTTGGCGCGTTGATCGGCCTGGTCCTCGAGACCGACCAATGCGAGCGTCTCCTTCACGCTGCGCGGATGGCGGTAGTAACCCGCATACAGCGTCAGGCACTCATGCACGGTAAGCCCGCCTTCGGCTGAGGATTCCTGCAGCACTATTCCGATCCGTTCACGCCAGCGCGCGCCGGCGTTCCAAGGGTTCCTGCCGAGCACGGACACCGTGCCGCCGGACGCCTCACGGAAACCTTCAAGGATCTCTACGGTTGTGGTCTTGCCGGCTCCGTTGGGCCCCAGGAAGGCAAAGATCTCGCCGCGCTCGATCGTCAGATCGATCCCTCGCACGGCTTCATGGTCCCCATAGGATTTGCGCAGACCGCGTAACTCAATAACTGGTTCGCTGGACATGTACGCCAACCTATAGGCACTCGTGGGCGCTGTCATCGACCCCGTGGTTGAACCTCGGGTCAACCAGTTGGATGCGTGCTCAACCCGGGGGTTGAGCAGTTTGGGCGCTCAGCGCCGCCGGTGGTGGTCGCGGTGTGCCTGGGCGCGGACCTCCCGCGCCTGCTGGCGCGTGTCATCGCGGACGGCCCTGGCGTGCTCGCGCCAGACGCGCTTGGCCTCATTGACCGTGTCAACCACCTGCTTGCGGACCTCATCGGCCGAGCGGCTCGCATCGCGCAGCAGCTGTTCCTTGACGCGCCGCGTGCCGGCCATCACCGGCAGTGACCACAGGCCGGTGTCCAACAGCCGCGCGGCGCGGTCAAGGTCGGCCTCGATCTCGACCTGCAGCTGGGCCAGGTCGGCGCGCTCGTGCATCCGCCGCAGCTGGGAATCGCCGTACAGGTCCATCAGGCTGCTTATCGCACGGGCGGCCGTGACCGGCTCAGGATCGCGCGGGTCGACTCCGAGCTCGGTCGCCAGCACCGCGGCGAGCGCGCTCGCCAGGCGGTGCTGGAACTCCCCCCAGGCGGCACGCAGCGCTGGGGTATCGCGCACCATTCGTGCAAAGTCGGACAGGAAGTCTGATCGCTCCTCCCCGATCGCGTCAACAAACAGGGTCATGTCCCGCTTCAGCGCGTCAACGAAGGCGACCGTCGGAGAACTGCCATGGGGCCGCTCGGCCACCGCGCGCGTCAAGCGCGAGAGCATCTCATCCTCGTCGTCAAAGACCATCGACTCCTTGGTCGGGAAGTAGTTGTAGACCGTCTTCTCGGACACGCCGACCTTCTCCGCGATTTCGGCCACGCGGACGTTGTCGAAGCCGCGGGCGACAAACAGCGCCGTTGCCACATCAGAGATCCGCTGTCGGGTCAGGCGTTTCTTGCGCGCGCGCAGGCCTTCCTCCGGACGCTCCTTATGCGTGTCCATCCGGCTCCAAATCCGGTTGAACGCCTCTGCTGCGCCCTCACCGAAGGCCTCCTCCACCACGCGGCCGACCAACTGCGCGCCCTCGGGCCCAGCCAGGGCCTCCTCTTCCGGCTCTGCGTGCACGTCTTCCGGGCGCTGCTGCATATGGCACCGATTCTAGTCCTACGAATTTCACTTGCAGAAAAATTTTAGACGCTGTAATAATACGGCGCATGAACAATTCCACGACTGAGCTGGCGATCCGCACCCGGGGTCTGACCAAGCGGTTTGGGGACTACGTCGCGGTCGATGCGCTTGACCTGGAGGTGCCGCGAGGCAGCGTGGTGTCCCTGCTTGGCCCCAACGGCGCCGGCAAGACAACGACGGTGCGCCTGCTGGCGACACTGCTGAAGCCCGATGCCGGCAGCGCGACGGTGGACGGCCATGACGTGGTCAAGGCGGCGCACGCAGTGCGCCGGTCGATCTCGCTGACCGGTCAGTTTGCGGCGCAGGTCCCGAACCTGACAGCGCGCGAGAACCTCGTGCTGATGGCGCGTCTGCGCGGGCGGCCCGGGGCGGAGGCCAAGCGCGTGGCCGACGGGTTGATCGAGCGTTTTGACATCTCCGAGTTCGCGGGCCGGCAGTTCAAGGACCTGTCCGGCGGGCAGAAGCGCCGCGTCGATTTGGCCGCCGGGCTGATCGAGCGGCCGAGCGTCCTGGTGCTCGACGAGCCGACCACCGGACTGGACCCCCGCAGCCGCCAGGTCGTCTGGTCGGGCGTGCGCGAGCTGGTGGCCGAGGGCATCACGCTGTTGTTGACGACCCAGTACCTGGAGGAGGCCGACGCGCTGGCTGACCGCGTCGTGCTGATCGATCACGGTTCTGAGATCGCGGCCGGCACCCCGGCCGAGCTGAAGTCCCAGGTCGGTGAACAGCGGATCGACGTCGTGGCCGCTGACAGCCTCGCCTTCGAGGCCCTGGCACGCGGGCTCGAGTCGCACTTCGAGCTGACCGCCTCGGCGGAGCAGCGGACGCTGTCAATCCCGGCGCCCGATGAGTCAGCCGATCTGGCACGCGTGGCGGCCGCCGTGGCCGACACCGGGATCGCGGTCGACGAGGTTGCCCTGCGACGCCCGACCCTAGATGACGCGTTCCTGGCCCTCACCGGCCACCCGGCCGAGCCCGAGACCTTCGAGTCCCAGGAGGTGGCTGCATGACCGCCGCGGCGATCACCGTCTCCGCACCCGTGGAATCGGGCATCGGACTGCTGGCCTTCACGCGCCAGACCCTGTGGCTGACCTGGCGTGGCCTGCGCACGATCCCGCGCGTGCCCGAGCGCCTCCTGGACGTGACGATCCAGCCGATCGTCTTCATCCTGTTATTCCTGTACGTGTTCGGATCGGCGATCCACGTAGCGGGCGTCTCGTACAAGGACTTCCTGTTTCCGGGGATCCTTGCCCAGACGCTGGCCTTCGGGATCTTCGGCGCCGGGACCTACACAGCCAATGACATGCAGGAGGGTGTGGTCGATCGGTTCCGGTCAATGCCGATCAGCCGGCTGGCGATCATCTGGTCAGAGGTGCTCTGCCAGATGGTCGAGGCGCTGCTGGGCCTGGCGATCACCGCAGGCCTGGGCTTCGCGCTGGGCTGGAACCCACATCTCAGCGTTGCCGGTGCCTTTGCGCTCATGGGACTGGTGCTGTTGGCGCTGCTGGCCTTTACCTGGCTGGGCGTGCTGTTCGGGATGCTGGTCCGCTCCTCAGACGCCGTCCAGGGGATCGGCTTCATCGTGATCTTCCCGCTTACGTTCCTGGCCGGCACGTTCGTGCCGATCAACGGGATGGCGGCGGTTCCGCGGGCCATAGGCCACTGGGATCCGGTCTCCGCGTTTGTGGCTGCCGTCCGGCACCTGACCACGCCGGGGATCGGCACGAGCACCGGCTCCTGGCAGTTGACCCATCCGCTGCTGGCGGCGGCGCTCTGGTGCGTGCTGCTGATCGCGATCGCGATGCCGCTCGCGTTGTGGCGCTTCAACCGCCGGCTGTCCTGAGTCGCTGGTCCCGGG
>JAFMRN010000150.1 GCA_017354065.1 Solirubrobacterales bacterium | reverse complement strand
CCCGGCCGTTGGTGGACTGCGTGCCGATCGTCCCGGCGGCGATGGAGGAACGCCAGATCGTGCAGTGGGACAAGGACTCGTGTGCCGACGCGGGTTTCTTGAAGATCGACCTGCTGGGCCTGGGGATGCTCTCGGCGGTGGAGCGCTGTGTGGAGCTGATCGCCCAGGAGCGCGGGGAGCGGATCGACCTCTCGCGGATCCCCTACGACGATCCGGACACCTACAGATGCATTCAGGAGGCCGACACCACCGGGGTGTTCCAGATCGAGAGTCGCGCGCAGATGCAGTCGTTGCGCCGGACCCGGCCGGAGACGCTTCAGGACATCACGATCCAGGTCGCGATCGTGCGGCCCGGCCCGATCCAGGGCGGGGCGGTGAACCCCTACATCGAGCGGCGCCAGCGGCTGCGCGCCGACCCTGATTTCGAGGTGCCCTACCTGCACGAGTCGCTGCGCGAGCCCCTGGCCGAGACGCTCGGGACGATCATCTTCCAGGACCAGGTGCTGGAGGTGGCGGTGGCCTTTGCCGGCTTCAGCCTGGGGCGCGCCGAGGGGCTGCGCCGGGCGATGTCAAAAAAGCGCTCGGAGGCGGCGATCGAGCAACACCACCGGGGCTTTGTGGAGGGCGCTGTCGCCTTGCACGGGGTCTCTGAGGAACTGGCGGAAGAGGTCTTCCAGATGGTCAAGGGCTTCTCCGGGTTCGGTTTCCCCAAGGCCCACGGGGCGGCGTTCGGGTTGCTGGCCTACCAGTCGACCTGGTTGCGCGTGCACTACGGGCCGGAGTTCCTGTGTGCGTTGCTGAACGAACAGCCGATGGGCTTCTATCCCCCCGACTCGCTGATCCACGAGGCCCAGCGGCGCGGGCTGGTGGTGCGCGCGCCGGACGTGAACCGCTCAGCGGTGGAGTGCTCGATGGACGCGGACGGCTCCGTCCGGATCGGGCTCGGTTACGTGCGCGGGGTCAAGGCCGAGCAGTTGGAGGCGCTGGTGGCTGCGCGTTCGGCAGGCGGAGCATTCGCCAGCCCTGAGGATCTCGCCTCGCGCGCGGGCGCGGGCGCTCCCGCATTGGAGCTGCTGGCCTGGTCGGGGGCCTGTGACGGCCTGGTCGGCGAGCGGGAGGACCGCCGGCATGTGCTGTGGCGGATCGGGGTGGCCACGCCGGGGCGCGGGGTCAAGGGGGGAGTCCAGCTGGCGCTGGATCTCGGTTCTAGCGAAGCTCCGGGGCTGAAGCCGCTGAGTGCCTGGGAGGCGATGCTGGCCGACTACGCCAGCACCGGTCTGACCGCGACCACCCACCCGCTGGAGCTGTTGCGGCGCGCGCGCAAACTGCCTTCAAAGGCGGTGCGCAGCACTGAGCTGGAGCGGCTTGAACATGGTGTGCGGGTCAGCGTCGGGGGCATGGTGGTGGCGCGCCAGCGGCCGGGCACTGCGGGCGGGGTGGTGTTCGTGCTGCTCGAGGATGAGGTCGGCGTGATCAACCTGGTGGTGCCGGCCAAGGTCTATGAGCGTCACCGGCTGGCGGTACGGACCGAGCCGTTGTTGGCGGTAGAAGGGAAGCTGGAGCGCTATGCGGCCGGCGGCGGCGTCATCAACGTGCTGGTGGACAAGCTCGCGCCGCTGTCGGCGCCGGATCGGATCATGGCCCAGATCAAGGACTTCTCGCCCCTTGATGAGCTTGTCCGGACAAGCCTCGCCGAGGGTGAGGGAGAGGGGTCCGAGGATTTCCGCGCCGTGGCGCCGGCGGTGATGAGTTTCGGGGCTGGGCGGCGGCGATGAGGCGGGACGTTCGGTGGCGATGAGGGCGACGTTCGGCGGCGCTCCACGATAATGTCCCGGCCCACATGGTCGCCGTAATCATTATCGCCGTCGTCTTCACCGGACTGGCGGCGCTCATCGCCTGGGCCGCGCCGCGCGGCAAGCTGACGCCCGTCACCAACGCGATCCTGTCGCAGTCACAGGCCGCCAAGATCGCCACCTACGCCGTATGTGCGGTGACCTTCGTCGGGTTCGGCGTCGTGGTCCCGCTGATCTTCCTGATCGGCAACCATGACCGCGCCAAGGCTGACGTCGCCGGCGTCAAACTGACCAGCGCCCAGGTCCAGGGCCGGCAGCTGTTCGGTCAGCACTGCGCGGTGTGCCACACGCTCGCCGCTGCCAGCGCCGTCGGCAAGACCGGTCCCAACCTGGACCAGATCAAGCCCTCCCAGTCCCTGGTGCTGAACACGCTCGCGCACGGCTGCCTGGCCAAACCGGGCGCCGGCCAGCAGGCTCAGAGCTGCCTCGGTGAGGGCACGATGCCGGCCGACGTTGTGCAAGGCCAGGACGCAACTGACGTTGCGCAGTTCGTCTCAAAGGTCGCCGGGCACCCCTAGGACACCCCGGTTTCGGGTCTAAGCCGCCGGAATTTGCGGTTTAAAGCCAACGGGCTCACATACATTCGTCCGTCGACGCTGCTAAAAGAACTCCTGCATGGCGGGTACAAAAAAGTCGTCCTCCAGCGTTGACCTTTGGGACGACATCGACTGGTCAGACACGCCCAGGCGCCGGAGGGCATCGACCGAGCAAGATTTGACGCCTGAGGGCTGGATCAGTCGCGGTGGGGCTGACACGCGCGCGCCCGAGCGATCAGGGCAGCCGCGCGGACCTGAACCGGCCCGCCGGGCCGAGCGTCCGCGACGCTCCGCCGGCGAATTGGGTCGCTGGCGCGACCCCGTGGCCGCGACTGAGGCCGTGGCCAAGCGTGAAGCTGAGCAGAACGGTCCCCAGCTGGTAGCCGAGTTTGACTGGGACAGCGCTGACGCGCACGCGATTGAGGACCGGATCTGGGGGATTACCGCGCCTGAGTCCAAATCCCTGACCAGCGTGATGGCTGAGCAGCCCGGCGGCTTCCTGCCGGCGCTGGCCGGCACCGGCGCGACGCTTTCCTCAGCCGCGGATGAGTCCGTCTGGGGCCCGCGCCCAAGCCTGCAACGGGAAGAGCCCGGCGGGCGCCGGACCGTTGTGATCACCGGCCGGGTTGCGGATCGTTACGCCGCTCCGCGCAGCGGGCGAACCACCCAGAACGCGCTACCTGCACGGCTGAAGGACTTCAGCTTCGGTGACCGGATGGCCGCTTGGGCCGTCGGGCTCGGGCTGATCCTGTTGCTGGTGGCCACGCTCAGCGGCCACTAACGGTCCTCCGGTCGGCCATCCGGCCGCGCCACAGAGGTTCTTACAGAGCCCGTGACCGTCTCTGAGGGCTTCTTTAAAGACGGCTGGCTAGATCTGGTCTATGCCGGGTAGCCCCCTTGACGAAGGAGGCAGACGGCATAGACTTACAAAGAGTTAGTTCCCTCTTCTCTCAAACCGTGTAGGCGGTCCGTGGCCCCGGGGTCGCCTTCAGCATCAATCGGTGCACCTGGTGTTCGCATGAAAACATTCATGAGCAGGTTCCAGATCCACGACGAACTCTCCGCACCGGAGCGGTCCGCGCCCGTACTGCGCGGCGCCCTGTCCGGCGGCGGGCAGCTGCCCAACTTCCTCGGCGTGCTGGCCGGGTCTCCGGCGGCGCTTCGCGCCTACGCGCGCTTCCGCTCGGAGTTGCGCCACGGCACGCTGACACTCCCCACGCTGGAGCGGATCGCCCTGGCGGTGTCCGAGCACTACGGCTCCGAGCAGGGGATAGTCACGCACTCGCGTACCGCGCGCGGTGCCGGGGTGGCGCTGGATGAGGTCGCGCGCGCCCGTGAGTTCGAGTCCAGTGACCTGCGGGAAGCGGCGCTGCTGCACTACGTCCGCGGGCTGTTGGAGGACGGCAAGCCGCCGATGCACCTCCACGAGGAGGCCCGTGAGGCCGGCTGGAGTGACGAGCAGCTGCTGGAGGTCATCGCGGCGGTCTCGATTGAGGCCTTCACCGCGATGGTGAACGTCGCCGGGGACGTGCCCGTTGACGGCTCCCACGAGGAATCACGCACGCTGAAGGCGGCCTGAGCGCTACAGCGGTCTATATATTCCGCCCGCAAATGTCAGCTTCTACGCAGTCATCGCAGCAGGTTCCCGGCGCAGGACACCAGTCTGGCGCCGACCCCGACGCTGACGCCGCGGACAATCCGGACGTAACGGCTGAGGGCTGCCGGGAGCCCAAAGCCTGCTGTCCGCTCTACCACGAGGCTGTGGAGCTGGTCGGGCGTCGCTGGACCGGCGCGATCCTGGCGGTGCTGATGGACGGGCCGCTGCGCTTCTCAGAGATCGCTCACGCGGTGCCGGAACTGTCAGACCGGCTGCTGTCAGAGCGGATGAAGGAGCTTGAGAAGCGCGGCATCGTCTCGCGTGAGGTGCAGTCAGGACCGCCGGTGCGGGTCGAGTACGGCCTCTCTGAGATGGGCCACGAGTTGGGCCCCGCGCTGGTTGAGATCCAACGCTGGGCCAGGCGTTGGCTCCGTGACTGATTCCAGGTCCCGGGTGGTACCGGCGGGGCCAGCAAGTAAGGTTCGAGCGCGATGAGCGCATCTGCCCCACTGAGACCCGAGGAAGTCATCGCGATCGCTGAGAAGCGGCAGATCCGCTTTGTCCGGTTGTGGTTCACCGACATCCTCGGGCAGCTGAAGGCCTTCAGCATCAACGCCGCCGAGCTGGCCGACGCGTTTGAGGGCGGGATGGGCTTTGACGGCTCGTCGATCACCGGCTTCAACGCGATCGAGGAATCCGACATGATCGCGGTGCCGGATCCCAGCACGTTCGCGGTGCTGCCATGGCATCCGGACGAGCACGGTGTCGCGCGGATGTTCTGTGACATCAAGACGCCCGAGGGGATCCCCTATGAGGGGGATCCGCGTCACGTCCTGCGCCGCGCTGTGCAGCGAGCTGAAAGCCTCGGCTTCGATCACTTCTTCGTCGGGCCGGAGCTCGAGTACTTCTACTTCCGCGATGCGAAGTCAACCGAGGTACTGGATGAGGGCGGTTACTTCGACCTGACCACGCTTGACGCCGGCAGCGACCTACGCCGTGACACGGTGCTGGGACTTGAAGCACTCGGGATCGAGACCGAGTACTCCCACCATGAGGTCGGCCCCTCCCAGCATGAGATCGACATGCGGTATGCGGACGCGTTGGCAATGGCCGATCACTGCATGACCTACCGCATCACGGTCAAGGAATACGCGATGAAGTACGGGCTGCACGCGACGTTCATGCCCAAGCCGCTGTTCGGCAAGAACGGGTCGGGTATGCACACCCACCAGTCCCTGTTCAAGGACGGGCGCAACGCCTTCTACGACGCGAATGACAAGTACTTCCTGTCTGACGTCGGCAAGGCCTTCATCGCCGGCCAGCTGCGCCACGCGCGTGAGATCTCCTCGATCTTCGCCCAGTGGGTCAACTCCTACAAGCGCCTGGTGCCCGGGTATGAGGCGCCGGTGTACGTCGCCTGGTCACGGCGCAACCGCTCCGCGCTGGTGCGCGTGCCGATGTATCACCCCGGCAAGGAGACCGCCACGCGGATGGAGCTGCGCTGCCCCGATCCGGCGTGCAACCCGTACCTGACCTTCGCGGTCCTGTTGCAGGCCGGTCTTGAGGGCATTGAGCACGGCTATGAGCTGCCGGACCCGATGGAGAAGAACCTCTATCACCTGTCCCCGGATGAGCGCCGCCGCCTGGGTGTCGAGGAGCTGCCCGAAACGCTCGGTGAGGCGATCGAGCTGACCTCCCAGTCAGAGCTGGTGCTGCGCGCCCTGGGCGAGCACATGTTCAACCGCTACATCGAGATCAAGCGTCAGGAGTGGCACGACTACCGCGTGCAGGTCACGCCCTGGGAGCTCGAGCGGTACCTGCCGGTGCTCTGACCGCCCGGCCTCACTTGAGGCCGATCACGAGCCGGTCATCGGTCGGTGTCGTCCCGACGATCGCGTAGCGGAGGTGGTGCTCGACAGTCTGCTTGGCTTTGGTCACTGACGGGTCCCGGACGCTCTCGCCCTGGAATTCCGCAAACGTCGGGATCAACGGCGCGAGGCTGGAGAAGTTGAGGTACAGCGGGACCTTTGCGCTGTGGGGAAGCGTGCCCGCGGCCGCGCGGTACTGCGCGTCCGAGTTCAGAGTCAGGGAGGCGTGCAGGAATTCGGCTGCATGCCTGAAGCCCAGCAGCGCCAGGATCTTGTGTGCCACGTGGTTGACGCTGACCCGG
>JAFMRN010000367.1 GCA_017354065.1 Solirubrobacterales bacterium | reverse complement strand
CAGCAGCCGCAGGATGAAGCGGTCTTTGACCTCCTTGTCGCGGATCACGTGCGGGGCGTCGTCGGCAGCGCCCTTGGAATGCGCAGCGTGCTCCACGTAGGTCCCACAGCGCAGGCACTTCCACACGCGCCTGCCGTCGTGCAGGGTGGCGGACAGCAGATGGGCCAGGTCCTGCTCGTCGGGCTCGTAAGTCTGGTGGCCGTGCTTGGCGCAGTACCGGATGCTCCAGTCGGTGCTCACAGCGTCAACACTGTGGCAGGTTTCAGTCCACCCGGATCGCGAAGGTCGCCCGGAACTCCGCGCCCGGTTCAACTACACGCAGGCCACGACCGGTGCGCAGGGCATCGGTCGGCGCGGTCATCGGTTCGAAGCAGATGAAGTCCGAGTTCGCGGGTGCGAAGACCTGAGCGACCGGGTAGCCGCTCTGAAAGTCCACGGTGATCCGCCGGTGCTCATCAGCCACGGAAAAGCGGGGGCCCGACAGCGTCTCGAACCCGTCATCAAAGGTCCGCTCGCCCAGCTCACCGTCAAGCGCCCCGCCCCGTACGGGCAGCTGCAGCCGCCAGCGGCGGCGGTCCGAGCCGGGCAGTGTCAGGTAGGGGTGGAACCCGAAGCTGACAGGCACCGCGCGCTCGCCGCTGGGTCGGATCGTGACGACGATCGCCAGCGCCTGCTCTGAGATCGCCGCCTCATAACTGAGGCGGTGGGGGAACGGAAAGACCGCGAGGCGCCGGGCGTCGGCACCGTAGTCCAGCTCGGCGGTGAGCGTTGTCGCGGTTCGCTCTGTAACCGACCAGTCAGGACAGGCAGCAAGCACGCCATGGATCGCGCGGCCGGCCTCATCCTTGTGGAGCAGCGGGGCGTCGGGTTCGAGGTGCACTTGTGCACCGGCCGCGCTGTAGTCCCAGCCGAACAGCCGGTTGGCCCACGGGTGCAGGATCGGCACGCCAAAGGTCGATCCGCGCTCAGCGTAGGCGGCCGGGCCGCCGAGTTGGGCCAGCAGCTCGGCGTCGCCGTGACGCAGCGAGCTGGCGACCATGCCGAGCCCGGGCAGGAACGTTGCTGACAGGTTCCCGCCCGGGCTGGTCAGCGTGATTTGTTCTGGGGCACTCACCCCTCCGGCGTTGCCGGAGGCTGCTGCTCATCGGACACCACGGTGCCGTCAACCGGGGCCTCGGCGGCGCCGTTCGCCGAGTCCTGGCCGCTGTTGGCGGCGACGTTGGAGACCGTGCTCTTGGCCTTATCGCTCACCTTGTTGAGCTGGTCCGAATACTTGCCGCCGGTCCGCTGATCCGCTGTTGAGGCGGCCTTGTCAATTACAGAGTGGATCTTGTCGTGATTCTGGGAGACCGCACCCTGTGCCTTGTTGGCTAGATCCTTCAGGTTGTCTACAAACGCCATTGCGCTTCGAGCTCCTTGGGTTACCAACCGTATTTGCATGTATCGCGTCCAGGTGGACGCTCCGGCAGGTCCAACATTACGCGCTAGGAGTAACGCGCCGCGACCTGCTCCACCCGGGCACCGTAGCCGCCCGCGAATAACACCGCGTGAAGAAGTAGTGGAAACAGCTGCCACAGGCCGACGCGCTCGCGGTGGCCCTCAGCCAGAGGGTAGGCCTCGGCGTAGGCGTCCTTGAACCGCGCGCCGGGACCGCCGAACAGCTCCAGCATCGCCAGGTCGACCTCGCGGTGGCCGACATGCGCCGCTGGGTCGATCAAATAGCCGGCCAGCACGTTGCCACCCCACAGATCACCATGGACACGTGCCGGCGGATCGGACGGCCCACTCAAATCCGACAGTCGCGAGCAGACCCGCTCAACCGCCGCGGCGCCGCTGCCGGACAGCGCACCCTTATCCCGCGCCCGGCGCGCCAGCGGCAACAGACGGGCGTCGGCGTACACCTCGGCCCAGCTGTCGGACTCAAGCGCGGGCAACTCGACCGGACCGATCGCCAATGCATCGGAGCCGCCGGGCGGAAGCGCACCAAACCGCCCGCCCCCGGCCCGGTGCAACGTCGCCAGCTGCCGCCCGAAGGACTCCTCATCCAGACACGCGGAATCGACCCACTCCAACGCGAGGAACGTGTCCGCGACGGCCACCACGCCCGGCACAGGTGGCGCGCCAGGCACCTCCCCCAGCCAGCGCAGCCCCGCTGCCTCATCCGGATATCCGCCCCCGCCGGTCTTC
>JAFMRN010000366.1:1036-2194 GCA_017354065.1 Solirubrobacterales bacterium | reverse complement strand
CGCGACACGATCGACCGGGCGTATGCGGAGCCGCTGGACGTAGCGGCGCTGGCGCGGATCGCACACGTCTCCGCGTCTCACTTCGGCCGGGAGTTCCGCGCGGTGTTTGGCGAAACCCCACACCACTACCTCCAGCGCCGCCGCGTAGAGCGCGCGATGGAGCTGCTGCGCGAAACCGAGCGGCCGGTCACCGAGGTCTGCTTTGACGTCGGATTCGCCAGCCTCGGCACCTTCTCCCGCACGTTCAAGGAGATCGTCGGCGAGCCGCCTTCGGCCTACCGCCGGCGCTTTGTCAACGGCGGTCCCGAGCTGCTCGTGCCCGCGTGTTGGGCCCAGTCCTGGCTGCGACCTGCGGGTTAGTCGTTTTGGAGAAGCGCGGGCGCCGGGCCGGGTTTAGCTTGGATCCATGTTCAAGCGAATCTCCCACACCTTTCTGTTTGTGCTCGATCAGGATCAGGCCCTGGACTTCTATGTCGGCAAACTGGGCATGAAGGTCGTCAACGACGCCGACCTCGGCGTCATGCGGTTCCTGACGGTCGGGTTCCCCCAGCAGCCGGATCTGGTTGTCGTGCTGATGCGTCCCGGCGAGCCCGCCCACGATCCGCAGACCACGGCGGAAATCCGCGAGCTCGTGGCCAAGGGCGCGGCCGGCGGCGGGCTGATTCTTGAGACCGACGACTGCCAGGGTACGTATGAGCGCCTGAAGGCAGCCGGGGTCGAATTCACCCAGGAGCCGGTCAAGCGCTTTTATGGGACCGACTGCGCGGTGCGCGACCCGTTCGGCAACCCGATCCGCTTCACCCAGTTCCCGGAGGGCGAGATCAAGGTGCCCACGCCGGAGGAGTACGCGGCCGGGACTCAGTGAAGGCTGCGACCCGCCGCGAGCATCTGAACGTACTCGCGGATCCGCTTGGCCCGGGTTGCCTCACGTTGCACGCCTTGGAGCCGAAAGATCATCGCGAACCGATTCTGTGAGCTGAGCGTGGCGAAGTGCGCGGCGGCGGCCGGGTTCGCAGCGATCGCCGCCGCGAGGTCGTCAGGCGCAGCGTCCTTGGCCTGGCTGTAGGCGGCCTCCCAACGCCCGTCGGCCTTGGCCGCGTCAACCTCCGCCTGGCCGGCCGGGCGCATCCGCCCGGCCGCGATCAGCCGCTCGGCCCG
>JAFMRN010000366.1:0-1026 GCA_017354065.1 Solirubrobacterales bacterium | reverse complement strand
GGGACGCCGCGGGGTGAACCGGGTGCGGTAGTAGTGCTCGTCGAGCCGGCCGACCTGACCGTCGATCCAGCCGAAGCAGATGGCTATGTCCACTGCGTCTGACTGGCTGACGGTGGCCCGCGGCGCGCCTTTCTTCGCGAGCCTCAGCAGAACCCCGGGTGCGCTGGCGTGGTTGGTCTCCAGCCAGTCCTCCCAGGCGCCCGCGTCGGCGAACTCGATCAGCTCCAATTCGGGCGATTTCACGTTGCTATATTCGCTGACCGCTCGGGCATCGTGCGCCCGCAGCCTTTTTCTTATGGCTTCTGAACCGACTCTCTATGACCTCGTCCTGTTGCTGGACTCAAGCGCCGAGGACACCGTCCGCACCAAGGTGCTGACTGACGTCGAGGCCGCGATCACCAGCGGCGGGGGCACCATCGAGCTGCGTCAAGAGTGGGGCCGGCGTCCCACGACCTTCTCAATCGGGCACCAGTCAGAGGCCGAGTACCACCTGTTCCAGTTCAGCGGCCCGACCGCGATCCTGGAGAGCCTCCAGCACAGCCTGTCAATCGATGACGGCGTGCTCCGCTTCCGGATCATCAAGGTCGTCAAGGGCACACCGCCCGCCCCCGACGGCGCCCCGCCGGTCCTGGTCGGCGCCGCGGGCATCGAGGACGACTCCCAGCAGTAGCGCCCGCGTCGCGCGCCCGACCGGGCCGCTGAACGTGACGAGTCTGTAACGACTGAAACGCCGCGGCACAGCGCTGCAAAGCTTTCGTACCTATTTGCGAGCTCGCCCCAAAGGCGACCTGGTGGCTGCTTAGACTCGCCCTCAAGGCGATCCGAAAGGAACTTCAAATGGCAGGCTCCAACATCAACCGAGTGATCATCACAGGCAACCTGACCCGTGATCCGGAGACGCGCCAGGCAGGCAGCACGACGGTCTGTGGTCTGCGGGTGGCGGTCAACGGCCGACGCAAGAACGCCGAGGGCCAGTGGGTCGATGACCCCAACTACTTCGACGTCAGCGTGTTCGGCGCACAGGGC
>JAFMRN010000149.1 GCA_017354065.1 Solirubrobacterales bacterium | reverse complement strand
AGAGGTCCTCGCTCCGGCTCCGGTCGGCCTGATCCCAGTGTGGGTGCGCGCCGGCGCGATTGTGGTCACCTACCCCGAGGATCACGTGGCGACCGGCTTGGGTGACACGGCTGAGGCCGACCGGCCGCTGCTGGCGACGCTGTGGGGCCGGCCGACCGGTGGCCGTGCGCTGGCGCGGCTCGCCGACGGCACGCGGATCAGCTGGTCAGAGCGCGACGGCTGGTGGGTTTCGGACCCGACCCGTGACGTGCGCTTCCGCGTGATCGACGCGTAGCCATACTCCTGGCTGTGACGGCCACCGCACAACGCAGCCGGATCCAGCAGCTCTGGGAGCACTGGATCCTGGACATCCCCCTGCTCCAGCTGGTTGTGGCCGTACTGCTCGGCGGGCTTGGTAACCAGCTCTACCCGTACGCCGGGGAGGGCGCACGCGGCGCGCTGTGTGATGAGACGGCGCACCTGATGACGACGCTGCTGGTGCTGAACCTGTTGCCAAAGGAGTGGCGCCGGAAGATCTTGGTGCCGGCGCTGCCGGCCTCGGTGCTGATCGACGTCGACCACGTGCCGCTGGCGATCTTCCACACGCACTTTCTGACCTGGGGCACGGACCGGCCCTACACCCATTCGCTGCTGACTGTTGCGGTGGCGCTGGCAATCGCGGCGCTGTGTTCGATCCGCTGGCCCAAGGTTGGCTTCGTCTGGCTCGGGATCGCAATCGGCCTGTCACTGCACTTCTTCCGTGACCTGGGTGAGTCCGATGCCAGCGGCGTGCCGCTGCTCTGGCCCTTCAGCTACCGCTCCTTCAACTACGGGCACGCCACGTTTGACACCATCATGGTGATCGTGGTGGCAGCGAACTTCCTGCTCTGGTGGATCCGCGCAAGTCGATCCTGATCGCGCTGGCGCTGGCTGGCTGTGGAAGCACGAGCCCGACGGCGACGGTGGGCGCTGGGCCGTTGTTCTCGCGCCACTGCAGCGTCTGTCACACGCTCGGCACCCCGGCCTCCCGCAGCCAGATGGGCGGTGATCTCTCAGGCCTGAAGCTGCCGCGCAGTGAGCTGCGCCAGTTCATCTCCGAGATGCCCAAGCACCGCGGGGCGCTGACCCGCTCGGAGATCGACACGCTGGTCAGCTACGTGGCCAGCTTTGAGGGCCACGGCCACAAGTCCGCGGCGTCAGTGGGGTAGCAGCATCCCGACGTTGGCGCTGACCGCGCCGGAGGTCTCCATCCCGCCGATCACGTAGATGCCCTTGGGAGTCGAGATCAGGGCCGCGTCGGACAGGCCGACCGGCAGCTTCCCGGCCGACTTGACCTTGCCGGTGTTGGGGTTCACGGCGTAGATGGCGCTGGTCTGGTCCATGTCCGGGGACTTGGCGCCGCCGACGACATATACCCAGCCGCCGCGCGCGACCGCCTCGGTGTGGCAGACCGGCTGGGGCAGCGTCGCGATCTTCTTGACCTGGCCGCTGGTGGTGTCGAAGCTGTAGACGGCGTTGGAGGTGCCGTTTGACAGCCGGCCGCCGGCGACGATCACCTTCTTGCCGGAGGCGGCGACGCCCGTGTAGCGCAGCCCGACAGGCAGGCGCGCCGCGACCTTGGGCTTCGTGGCGGGCGCCTTATAGGACAGGATCGTGTTCAGCCAGTTGTTGTCATAGCCGCCGACGACGTAGGCGGTGGAGCCGATCCGGGTCACGGACGAGTCGGAGGAGGCGGTCGGCAGCGCGCCGACCGTGGCGATCTTGTGACTGGCCAGATCGAAGCTGAAGATGTGAGACAGCTCGGTGGTGCCGCCACCGCCGAACACGTAGACCTTGCCGGCCAGCAGTGCCGCCTGGGCGTCGTGCTGGGGCGTTGAGATGCTCGCCACCTGGGAGGTCTTGTGGGAATCGCCCAGGTCGATCTCCGAGGTTGACACGTCGCTGCCGTCCAGCCCGCCGATCAGCGCGAAGCGCTCACCGCCGAGCGAGGTGTAGGCCGGGTCGCGCAGCGCCGATGGCAGCTTGTAGAGATGCTTGTAGGTAAAGCTGACGGGCCGCGCGGATCCGTGCTTGTGGACCGCTGATTTGGCTTCCTTGGCGTGCTTGCTGGTACCGTGCGCCGCGCTGCCGCAGGCACTGAGGCCCAGCGCCATAAGCAGGGCCCCAATACGTGTCGATGGCCTCATGGCCGGAGCAGGCTAGCGGTCCGTTCCTTGCGGGAACCTTGTGACCCAGAGGCCCTTTATCCACCCCTCAGATTTCCCCCAGACTCTCTGCGCCGATGATCAACTGTCCCCGCGTTTTGATGGTTCTTGCCCTCCTACTGGCCCTGGCCGGCTGTGGCAGCGCCAAGGCTCCGCACACCACCACACCCTCGCTGCATAAGACCAGCGCCCTGAAGGCCCTTCCCAAGGGGACCCACAACGTCTACATCGATGACGGAGCGCGCGACGTCAGCCCGGTCGCCAAGCGCGCCAAGGACCTGGTGTACGTACCCAACAGCCAGTCCAACACCGTCGACGTGATCGACCCGAAGACGTTCAAGATCATCGAGCACTTCAACACCGGCGGCCTGCCCCAGCACGTGACGCCGGCCTGGAACCTGAAGACGCTGTATGTAGACAACGACGGGGGCAACAGCCTGACGCCGATCAACCCGGAGACGGGCAAACCCGGCAAGCGGATCCAGGTCGAGGACCCCTACAACCTGTACTTCACCCCGAACGGCAAGTACGCGATGGTGATCGCCGAGCGCCTGCGGAAGGTCGACTTCCGCAACGCCAGGACGATGAAGCTGACCCACAGCCTCCCGGTTCCCGACTGCGCCGGGGTGGACCACGCGGACTTCTCTGCACACGGCCGCTACATGTACCTCAGCTGCGAGTTCTCCTCGAACATGATCGAGATCGATCTGAAGACCCAGAAGCAGATCGCCAGCCTGAAGCTGCCACGCGCCGGCGCCGCACCCCAGGACGTGAAGCTCTCACCCGACGGCCGGATGCTGTACGTCGCCGACATGATGGCCAACGGCCTGTGGGAGATCAACCCGGTCAGCTTCAAGCTCGTCGGCTTCCTGCCCACCGGCATGGGCGCACACGGCATCTACCCGAGCCGCAACTCGAAGTACATGTACGTCTCCAACCGCGGTGAGGGCTCGATCTCAGTGATCAGCTTCAAGACCCGCAAGGTCGTCAAGAAATGGCAGCTGCCCCAGCCCGCCAGCCCTGACATGGGCGGCGTCTCCGTCGACGGCTCGACCCTGTGGCTGAGCGGCCGCTATGACAGCGTCGTCTACGCGATCAACACCCGCACCGGCAAGCTGCGCGCCAAGATCCCGGTGGGCAAGGGGCCACACGGTCTGTGCGTGTGGCCCCAGCCCGGCCGCTACAGCCTCGGGCACACCGGAATCATGCGCTGACGCCGGCCGGCTCCGGTGTGCGGGCCTGCAGGACCCGCACCATGCTGACCAGCGCCGCGGAACCGGCAACCCCGATCACGACCGCAAGCGCGGTGTGGGTGTGGGGCAGCAGCTGACCGCGGACGCCGCCGCCGGTGTTACCGAGGATCGCGCTGATCACGGCCAGCACCACGGCACCGCCGACCTGCAGGCTGGTGTTGAGCAGGCCCGAGGCAAGGCCCTGCTCGTGGTCGGCCACCCCGGCGGTCGCCTGGATGTTCAACGCGCCGAAGCACAGCGCAAAGCCGGTGCCGATCAGCAGCATCGTCGGCAGCAGGAACTCGGCGTAGGGCATCCCCGGCTCCGCCCGCAGGAACAGCGCGTAACCGGCGACGAAGGACAGCAGCCCCACCAGGATCAGGGTGGCCGTCGGCACCCGCATCAACAGCAGGTGGATCCGCGGCGCGGTGGCCAGTACGATCAGCCCTCCGGGCAGGAACGCCATGGCCATCCCGAGCGGCGACCAGCCGAGCGAATCCTGCACGTACAGCGTCGCCAGGAACTGGAAGGCGGCATAGCTGCCGAACATCGCCGCCGCACCGAGGTTCGCGTGCAGCAGCGACGCGGAGCGCAGGATGCCGAGCCGCAACAGCGGCCGCGGGTGGCGTAGCTCGATAGCCAGGAACGCCGCCATCAGCGCCGCACTGACGGCCAGGCCGATCAGGGTCGCGGCGCTTGACCAGCCGCGCATCGGCGCCTCGACAACCGAGTAGACCAACGCCAGCAGCGACCCGGTGGCGGTCAGCGCGCCGGGCAGATCGAGATGGGCCACGCGCAGCGCTTCAACCCGGACGCGCGGAACCACGCGCCAGCCGGCGGCGACGAGCAACAGCGCCACCGGACCCGGCGCCAGCAGCGGGAAGCGCCAGCCGAGCTCGGTCAAGAGACCGCCGAAGACCAGCCCCAGGGAGAAGCCGCTGGCGCCGCACAACGTGTAGATCCCCAGCGCGCGGTTGCGGGCGGGCCCCTCTTCGAAGGTCGTGGTCAGGATCGACAGGCCGGCCGGCACCGTGAAGCCGGCGGATGCGCCCTTGATGAAGCGCAGCGCGATCAGCGCGGTCCCGCTGCTCATGAACGCGCTGATCACCGATGCCACGCCGAACACGGTCACGGCGATCAGAAACACCTTGCGCCGGCTGATCAGGTCGGAGGTACGGCCGCCCAGCAACAACAGCCCGCCGTAGCCGAGCACGTAGCCGCTGACGATCCATTGCAGCGCGCTGGAGTGCAGGTGCAGTGAGCGGCCGATGGACGGCAGCGCCACGCCCATCATCGAGATGTCCAAGCCGTCAAGGAAGAGTGCGCCGCAGACCACGACCAGCAGGACCCAGACGGCGGGGGTCCAGTTGAGGTCTCGCACCTGGGCCGGTGCGGCGCCGGTTGAAGAAGCCATGGCGACATTCTATGCACATGCAAACTTTGTTTATACATAAATTTCCTGCGCACAGAATGCTAGGATTCCGGTGATGACGTCTGCCACGGAAGAGGAACGACTGGCAGCCGAGTGGCACCAGCTCCTGGCGCGCTATCACCACACGATGTGCGCGCTGGATCGCGTCCTGCTGGCCGAGCACCACCTGACCGTCAGCGACTTCGAGGTGCTCCAGCAGCTCCACGCCGCGGACTGCCAGGTCCGCATGCACGACCTGGCGGACCAGGTCCATCTGACCCAGAGCGCCCTGTCCAGGCTGATCACCCGGCTCGAGAAGGCTGGCCTGGTGGAGCGCGCGATGTGCGAGGAGGACCGCCGCTCGGTCTGGACCGCGATCACCCCGGCCGGCGAGCGCTGCTACCTGGCCGCGCGGCCCACCCACCGCGCGATCCTGGCCCAGTGTGCCGCCGGCGAGGCCGCCTGCCCCGACGAGGCGTCCTGAGTGCATTTTGAGTCGCTCAGCGCGGCCGAGCAGCGCGTCCTCGGCTGCCTCGTGGAGAAGCGCTTCACGACGCCTGATCAATACCCGCTGTCACTGAACGCGCTGCGCGGCGCCGCCAGCCAGTCAACCAACCGTGACCCGGTGGTCGAGTACGACGAGGAGACCGTCAACCACGCCGCCCAGCGGCTGTGTCAGTACGGGCTCGCGCGCTTGGCGAGCGGCCATTCCAGCCGCGCGGTCAAGTACCGGCACCTGGCCGAGGAGCGCCTCGGCGTGGACCAGGAGCAGCTCGCCGTGCTGTGCGTGCTGTTGCTGCGCGGACCACAGACCCCGGGCGAGCTGAAGGCCCGGACCGAGCGGATGGTCCAGCTCGGGGACGTGCACGCGACGCTGGAGGGGCTGGCGGCCAAGCGATACGTGGTGTCACTCGGGCGCCGCCCGGGCCAGAAGGAAGACCGCTACGGCCACACGTTCGGTCCTGAGGAGGCTCCTCAACCCGGTGCTGAGCTCAAGGCCAGCACCGGGATCGAAGCGCGACTGGCCGAGCTCGAGCAGCGCGTCGCTAGGTTGGAAGCGCGAGACCGATGAGGTAGGTCGCGCCGCCGACGACCACGCCGGCGAGCGTCATCTCGAGCCCCGCCGACCACCAGCTGCGCAGGGTGATCAGGGACTTGGCGGCACCGACCGCGAAGTGCCCTACGAGGGAGATCGTCGCGGCGATGACCACCGCCACGGTTCCGGTCGTAAAGATGAAGGGCAGCACCGGCAGCATCGCGCCGATGCCGGTTGACAGGCCCGCGGCGACGGTCGCCCCGAGCGTGTCCCCGCCCTCACCGGTGCCGCCGAACTCCTCCGCGGCCAGCGCTTTGAGCATCGCGTCCGGT
>JAFMRN010000365.1 GCA_017354065.1 Solirubrobacterales bacterium | reverse complement strand
CCTCCTCAGCCGAGATCGGATCACCCAGCAGGTTCATCTCGAGCGCCTTCGCCTCGCCGACGAGCCGCGGCAGCCGCTGCGTGCCCCCGGCGCCGGGGATGATGCCGAGGTTGATCTCCGGCTGGCCGAAGCTCGCCGAAGCGGCCGCGATCCGGAAGTCGCAGGCCATCGCCAGCTCGTTGCCGCCGCCCAGCGCCAGCGCGTTGACGGCGGCGATCGTGATCACCGGGGACTGCTCAAACTCGCGGAACAGGGCGTGGGTCTGGTTCAGCAGATCGCTTGAGGAGTCCATCTGGGTGAAGGCCTTGATGTCCGCCCCGGCACAGAACAGCTGCGGGTTGGATGAGGCGATCACCAGCACGCGAACCTTGCCCTTGACGTCGTCCCAGAGCTTGTGGAGCATCGCGATCACGGTCGGCGACAGCGAGTTCGCCGGCGGGCTCGCCAGCCAGGCGATCGCAACCTCGCCGCGCGTCTCCAGCTGAACCGGCGCGTCCTCCCAGCCGGCGTCCGGCCGCGGGTAGGGGAAGAAGCCCTGGCCGCTCTTGACACCCAGGCGCCCCTGGGCCACCAGGCGACGCAACAGCAGCGGCGGCGCGAAGCCCTCATCCCAGTCCGTCTGGGCGCGCTCAAGCGCCTCGAGCATCACATCGAGCCCGACCTTGTCCGCGCGCCCAAAGGGCGGCTGAAGACCGGCGCCCAGCGCCATCCCCAGGTCGATGTCCTTGATCGTGCCGACCCCGTCCTCCAGCACACCACAGGCCTCCACGAAGGTACGCAGGTTGTAGCGGTCGACCAGCTCCGCGGCGCTGTACTCAGCCATGGTCGTAGAACCCCTTTCCGGTCTTGGTGCCGAGGTTTCCGGCCTTGACGGCCTCGCGCAGCGCCGGGTGGACGAAGAAACGCTCACCGTAGGACTCCTCCATGAAGTCGGCCACGTGCAGCACGGTGTCCAGGCCGAGCTGATCCATCAGCTTGAACGGGCCGATCGGGGTCGCCTTGGCCTCTGACAGCGCGGCGTCGACCTCCTCCATCGGCATGCCCGTCTCGTGCTGGTACTGCCAGACCTCGGAGAAGCCGGCGGACAGCACGCGGTTGATCACAAAGCCGGGCAGCTCACCGGCGCGGATCGGGCTCTTGCGGATCTTCTGGGCGAAGGAGACCGCGGCCTCGATCGTCTCAGCCGAGGTGTGCTCACCCTCGACGACCTCAACCATGCGGTTGACCGACGCCGGGTAGAAGAAGTGGAAGCCGACGACCTTCTCGGGCCGCAGCGTGACGTCGCCGATCTCCGTGATCGCCAGCGCGCTGGTGTTGGAGGCCAGGATCGCGTGGCCCGGAGTGACGGCGTCCAGCTCCGTGAACACCGCGCGCTTGATCTCGATCCGCTCGGGCACCGCCTCGATCACGAAGTCAACGTCACCGAAGCTCTGATAGCTGGTGGTGCCTTCAATCAGCGCCAGCCGCGCCTCCAGGCCCCCGGCATCGAGCCGACCCTTGTCGACCTGCTTCTGCCACAGGGAGCGGGCCTTGGCCAGCCCGGCGTCGACGAACTTCTGATCTACGTCTTTCAGTACAACGGGGATGCCTGCGGAGGCCACGGCGTGGGCGATCTCGCCGCCCATGGTGCCGGCTCCGACGACGGCTGCCTTGAACACGAACATGTTCTCGCGACTCTACCTGCGCATCTGCGGGGACGTCGGCGTTAGTCTGCCCCAAGATGCGACGGATCGTGGGTTGGATAGCGCTTGCGCTGGGACTGGCGCTGATGCTGGCGGCCAACGCCTCAGCCGCACCCACCTACGCCCCGCTCGATCAGCCCGGACCGCCGCTCAGCGTTCCCGCCGCCCAGCTCAAGGCATCGCTGAAGTGCGAGCCGTCAGTGGCCAACGCGAAGGTCACCCCGGTCCTGTTGAACCCCGCCACCGGCGTCACGGCCGAGCAGAACTACTCCTGGAACTGGGAGCGCGCCCTGGACAAGCTCGGGATCCCGTGGTGCGCTTACCACGCACCCAACAGCACCGAGGGCGACATCCCGACCTCGGGCGAGTACCTGGTCAACGCGATCCGCACCGAGTACGCGATGGCCGGCCGGAAGATAGATGTCCTCGGACACAGCCAGGGCGGCATGTCGATGCGCTGGGCGCTGCGCTTCTGGCCCGACACGCGTCCGATGGTCGATGACGTCGTCGGCTGGTCGGG
>JAFMRN010000364.1 GCA_017354065.1 Solirubrobacterales bacterium | reverse complement strand
CAACGGCGGCGGCCGCCGTGGCGGCGGCGGTGGCGGTGGCCGCCGCGAGCGCGTGCGCGACTCCGACCCGGATCGCGCTTAGTCACATTGCTCAAGCATCGCGAGACGACGCTCGCTTCCGGCGTGCGGATCGTGACGGAGGCCATCCCCTCCGTCCGGTCCGTGTCGCTGGGCTTTTGGATCGGGACCGGCTCACGCGCCGAATCGGACGCGCAGGCCGGTCTCAGCCATCTGCTCGAGCACCTGCTGTTCAAGGGCACCGCGACCCACAGCTCACTGGAGATCGACCAGCTGTTCGACGCCATGGGCGCCGAGATCAACGCCGGCACGGGGCGTGAGACGACCTCGCTGTATGCGCGGGTGATCGATGAGCACCTGCCGGCGGCCTTTGACGCGATGGCGGACATGGTGTTCGCGCCCGCGCTGGCCGACATCGACGCCGAGCGCGAGGTGATCCTGGAGGAGATCGCGATGTATGAGGACGATCCCCAGGAGAAGGTGATCGACGTGCTGGGGGAGGCGGTCTTCGGCAAACACCCTCTGGGACGCCCGATCATCGGCTACGCGCCGGTCGTGCGCGACACCCCGGCCGCCGGGATCCGCGCCTTCCACGATGAGCGTTACGTGCCGTCCAACATCGTGATCGCGGCCGCCGGCGCGGTCGATCACGATGCGCTCGTGGAGCTCGCCCAGGCGCGGCTGCCAGACCGCTCCGCAGCGCAGTTCAAGGTGGAGCCAGCTGATGTGGCCGGCATCAAAGCCGGCCAAGACCACATCCGCTTCGAGTACAAGGACACGGAGCAGTACCACCTGTGTGCGGGCGGTTTGGGCCTGTCGCGCCATGACCCGCGGCGCTTTGCCCTGCGTGTCTTGGACACGGTGTTCGGCGGGTCCTCCTCCTCGCGGCTGTTCCAGGAGGTCCGCGAGCAGCGCGGCTTGGCATACGCTGTCTTCTCGTTCGCCGCTTCCTATGCAGACACCGGCCAGACCGGGCTGTATCTCGGGACGCGCGGGGACAACCTTGGCGCGGCCGTGCAGGTGATCGGCGCGGAGCTGACCAGGCTGCGCAGTGAAGGTGTGACCGCGGAGGAGCTGACGCGCGCGAAGGAGAACCTGAAGGGCCGGATGCTGTTGTCCCTGGAGTCGACCAGCGCGCGGATGAACCGGTTGGGCTCCTGTGTGCTCTCCGGTGAGCCGCTGCTGTCGCTGGATGAGCTGGTCGCCGCGGTCGACGCCGTCAGCCAGGAGGACGTGCATGAGTTGGCGGTTGAGCTGTGGGATCCCGCGGCGCTGTCGATCGCCGGGATCGGCCCGGACCGGGCGCGGTTTGACGCGGCCGTCGAGGGACTGAAAGTGGGCGTGAGCGCATGAGCATCCGGGTTGTGGTCAGCGGTGCCGCCGGGCGGATGGGCGCGACCGTCTGTGAAGCGGTCGAGGGTGCTCCGGACATGGAGCTGGTCGGGCGGGCGGACCCCTCGCTGGGGGTGTCGGTGTCTGCCGCGCTCGCTTCCGGCAAGCCCGACGTGGTGGTCGACTTCACGATCCCCTCCACGGCCGTGGACAACATCAAGACCTGCCTGGCGGCGGGCGTGGATGTGGTGGTCGGGACCAGTGGCTGGGATCAGGACGCCGTGCGGGGCCTAAGCGGGGGTAAGGTGCTGTTCGCGCCCAACTTCGCGATCGGCGCGGTGCTGATGATGAAGTTCGCGGCTGAGGCGGCCAAGTACATGCCGCGCGCGGAGATCATCGAGCTCCACCATGACAAGAAGCTCGACAAGCCTTCGGGCACGGCCGCGCGGACCGCGGAGCTGATCGGCGGGGATCCGGTGGTGCATTCCGTACGGCTGCCCGGGCTGGTCGCCCACCAGGAGGTCATCCTCGGTGACGTGGGCCAGACCCTGACGATCCGCCACGACTCGATCGACCGTCACTCGTTCATGCCGGGCGTGCTGCTGGCGATCCGGCGGGTCGGATCGCTGGAGCAGACGTTGACGGTCGGGCTCGAGCACGTTCTGTAGCCCGTAGAAGTCTCCGCTGCGTTACGTTCCGGGCGGAGGGTCGGAGAGTTCTACGTGTGCCAGCCGTACTGGCGCGCGACCCTTCCGCATGCCTGATCACTGCGGAGGGTTGTGTGGGTAAATCTCCGTGCCGTCACGCGTCGACCTAGCGTCGCGCGCTAGACCACACGGGATGTGGCTTGGCGCGCGCCACACGTGTTAGTAGGT
>JAFMRN010000148.1 GCA_017354065.1 Solirubrobacterales bacterium | reverse complement strand
GTGCTCGGTCAGGTAGTCGGCCAGCGCGTGGGCGCGGCGGGCGGCGAGCCGCCGCGCCGGCAGGTCGAGCGCCGCGCGGTGGCCGTCAAGCGCGTCGATCAGCTTGTCCACACCGGTCACCGGCGGCAGCGAAGAGACCGCCACCACCTGGGTGTCCTTCTCGCCGAGTGAGCGCAGCGCGGCGTGCAGGTCGGCCATCGCCCGCTGGGCGACCTTGCCGAGGTCGGCCTTGGTGACGACCAGGACATCGGGCGTCTCCATGATCCCCGCCTTCAGGAACTGGAGGACATCGCCCGAGCCCGGCTGGATCACAACCGCAACCGAGTCAGCCACGTCGGCTATGTCGGTCTCCGACTGGCCGACGCCGACGGTCTCAATCACCACCGCGTCAAAGGCGCTGGCGAGCGCGCTGGCGGCCGCGCGGGTGGCGGCTGCCAGGCCGCCGAGCCGGTCACCGGCGGCGGTCGAGCGGATGAACACGTTCGGGTCTGAGGGGTCGTACTCGATCCGCGCGCGATCACCGAGCAGCGAGCCGCCGGAGCGCTTGGAGGACGGGTCGACCGCCAGGAACGCGACGGACCTGTCGCGCTCGCGGTAGCCGGCGGCGAGCCGGGAGAGCAGCGTCGACTTGCCGACCCCGGGCGGGCCGGTGATCCCGATCACGTGCCCGGGGGCCTCGCCGCCGAGCCGCTTCGGGGACAGCTCGGCGAGCAGCTCGGCGGTCTGGGCGCGCGCGGCCGGGGTGCTGGTCTCAACCAGGTTCATGACCGCCGGCGCGGCGCTCAGGTCGCGCGCTTTGAGGCGCGCGGCGAGATCTGTTGGGGGTTGTGTGCTCAGGCCGGGACCGAGCTGCGCTCGTCCACTAGCTTGATGATGTCGCGCATCATGCCGTTCAGATCCCAGTCCTTGGGGGTGTAGACGGCTGCGATCCCGGCGCTCTTCAGCTTCGCCGCGTCGGCCTCCGGGATGATCCCGCCCGCGATCACCGGGATGTCACCGGCGCCTTGGGTCTTCAGCGCTTCCAGCACGGTCGGGATCAGCTCGGCGTGGGAGCCCGACAGGATCGACAGCCCGATCACGTGAACGCCCTCCTGCACCGCGGAGGCGGCGATCTGGGTGGGGGTCAGGCGGATCCCCTCATAGACCACGTCCATCCCGACGTCCCGGGCGCGGACGGCGATCTGCTCGGCGCCGTTCGAGTGGCCGTCCAGACCCGGCTTGCCGACCAGGAACTTGAGCCTGCGGCCGAGGCGGTCAGAGACCTTCTGGACCTCGTCGCGGAGCTCTGTCAGGTCCTCGCCGGGGGCGGCCGTGGCCTCACCGACACCGGTCGGCGCGCGGTATTCGCCAAACGCTTCACGCAGTGCCTGGGACCACTCACCGGTGGTCACGCCGGCACGGGCGGCGGCAATGGAGGCTTCCATGATGTTCTGATCCGGGTCGGCAGCGGCGCTGGCTAGTTGGCTCAGCGCCGCTGATGCGGCCGCTGCGTCACGCTCGGAGCGCCACTTCTGGACGGCGGCGCTGCGCTCCGCTTCGACCTCAGGGTCGACGGTCATGATGCCGCCGTCATCGGCCTCGGTCAGCGGGCTCGGCTCGGTCGTGTCGAACTTGTTCATGCCGACGACCGGCAGCTCGCCGGACTCGATCTTGCGCCAGCGTTCGCGGTGGGATTCGACCAGCGCGGATTTCATGTAGTCGACGGCCTCCACGGCGCCGCCGAGCTCGGCCACGCGGGCGATCTCGTCCTTGGCGCCGGCCACCAGCTCGGCGACCAGGCCCTCCATCACCTTCGAGCCCTCGAAGATGTCGCCGTACTCCAGCAGGTCTGTCTCATAGGCGAGGATCTGTTGCAGGCGCAGCGACCACTGCTGATCCCACGGGCGGGGGAGGCCCAGGGCCTCATTCCAGGCCGGCAGCTGCAGCGCGCGGGCGCGGGCGCCGCGCCCCAGGGTCACGGCCAGGGCTTCCAGCGTGATGCGGTAGACGTTGTTCTCCGGCTGAGCTTCGGTCAGGCCCAGTGAGTTGACCTGGACGCCGTAGCGGAAGCGTCGCTGCTTGGCGTCGGTGACGCCGTAGCGCTCGCGGCCCAGCTCGTCCCACAGCTCTGACATCGCGCGCAGCTTGGCGTGCTCCTCGATGAAGCGGACGCCGGCGTTGACAAAGAAGCTGATCCGGCCGAAGACGCTGCCCATCAGCTCGTCCGCGCGATCGCCGAGACGCTCCTTGACGGCGTCCAGCACGGCGATCGCGTTGGACATGCTGTAGGCGATCTCCTGCACCGGCGTGGCGCCGGCCTCCTGCAGGTGGTAGGAGCAGATGTTGATCGGGTTCCACTTGGGAACGTTGATCACCGTGTAGGCGATCATGTCGGCGATCAGCCGCATGCTGGGGCCGGGCGGGAACGCGTAGGTCCCGCGGCTCAGGTACTCCTTGAGGATGTCGTTCTGGGTCGTGCCGGCCAGCACCTTCTGGTCGACGCCCTGCTCCTCCGCCGCGACGATGTAGAGGCTCAGCAGCCACGCGGCCGTGGCGTTGATCGTCATCGACGTGTTCATCTGATCCAGCGGGATCTGGTCCAGCAGCTGGTGCATGTCGCCGCGGTGGGCGATCGAAACGCCGACCTTGCCGACCTCACCGTGGGCCAGCTCGTGGTCGGGGTCATAGCCGGTCTGGGTCGGCAGGTCGAAGGCGACCGACAGGCCGGTCTGGCCCTTGGCCAGGTTGCGGCGGTAAAGCTCGTTGGAACGCTTGGCGTCTGAGTGGCCCGCGTAGGTGCGCATGACCCAGGGCCGGTCGCGCTCGGGCAGGCGGTAGTCCTCTGCTGGCATGAAGCGATTGTAAATGGGGCGCCCGGAGACGGTCGGTCGCGCCGTTCTTCAACTAGGGGCCTTAAGTGGCCAAACCCCCTGCCCGCGAGGCCCCCTTGGCCAGTTAGGGCCCTCTCAGGGCCTCAACTGCGCAACCCCCCGACGCGCGGGTAGGGGTTGGCCAGTTAAGGCCGCGTCGCGCGGAAGTGCAACAGCAGCAGAACGCTGATCAGCGCGACGTACACGCACCACACCGAGGTCAGCAGGTCCGCTTTGACTATCGCGACGGCGATCGCCCCGAGGAGCGCGATCGCGCCGAAGGCCCGCAGGCGCGGGGCGTCTGAGATCAGCGCGGGACCGCAGGTGACCAGCAGGTAGGCGGCGCCGAGCAAATCCGAGTCCGGCGCCTGTGTGACGTAATCCACGCAGTGGCTGTTGATGAACGCGCTGGTGGGATCGGCTAGGACCTCAACCAAGAGGTAGCTTCCCAGCGCGGCGCCGCCCAGCGCGAACGGGAGAAGACGGCATCTGCGCTCGAGCAGGAGGAAGCCGAGCGGCACGATGATCGGCAGCAACCCCTGGGCGAAGATCAGGTACAGCTGGCGCGCGGCGCCGTAGAGCCCGGGGGAGACATGGCCCTCCAGCCCCAGCCAGACGAAGCCTTCAACCACCTGGTGTAGGCCGAAGGCCAGTGGCAGCATCGCGACCAGCAGCTCGTTGCGAGCGCGAACCTGGCTGAGCGTGAGCGCGCCGACACAAGCGACCCCGGTTCCCGCACTGAAGTCCGCGACGGCTGAGAAGCACACCCCGGGGACGGTCGCAGATACGGGGAAATCTGCATACTCGGGGCCATGCAACCGCGCCCGATAGACGTTCTTCAGCTCGGCCTGCAGCGCAAGATCTGCTGCTGGCAGATCGGCGACCTGCTGGTCGACCCCGGCCCCGAGTCGACCCTGAAGAACGTCCTGGCGGCACTTGGCGGGCAGGTCCCCAGGGCCGTGCTGTTGACCCACATCCACCTGGATCACGCCGGTGCGGCGGGCACGCTCGCGCGGCTGTACCCGGAGCTGCAGGTCTACGTGCACGCGCGCGGTGCCAAGCACATGCTGGACCCATCCAAGCTGATCGCCTCCGCGACGCGGATCTACGGCGAGCACATGGACACGCTGTGGGGCAAGTTCGAGGCTGTGCCCGAAGATCGTCTGCACGTGCTGGAGGGCGGCGAGACGGTGGAGGGCTTCGAGGTTCTCTACACGCCCGGGCACGCCGTGCACCACATCAGCTACCTGAGCCCGGACGGCCAGGCCTTTGTCGGTGACGTGGCCGGCACTCGGAATGAGCTGGCTGACGGCGTCCGCCAATCCGCCGTCGTGTTGCCGCCGACGCCGCCGCCGGACATCGACCCGCCGGTCTGGCAGTCCTCGATCGAGGCGTTGCGCGGGCGCGATCTCAAGCGTCTGTACTACACCCACTACGGGGTCGCGGAGGATGTCGACGCGCACCTGACCCAGCTGTCGGAGCGGCTTGAGCGCTGGTCAGGCTGGGCGCGCGATTACGACAAGGACGAGTGGTGTGAGCGCGTCCGCGCGGAGATGCGCAGTGCCGGTGCCGGTGAGGACGAGGTCGACTACCAGACCGGTCCGGGCGCGCTTGAGGCCAATTACGGAGGCCTCCGCCGCTTTTGGGACAAACAGGGAGCAAAAAGCTAAGCTTCGCGCTAATGCCAGCGCTGATAGAGGAACTTCCCGTTGTGGGAGGGACCGGCGGCGGGCTCGGGGGCCACTGGAACGTCGTGGTTCTGAATGACAGCCACAACACGTTCGATCATGTGGCCGAGACGCTTGCCGGAATCATCCCCGGGATGACACTGGCCGATGGATATCGCACCGCGGACGCGATTCATAACCGCGGTCTGGCGATCGTCTGGACGGGCCCCCGCCAGGACGCCGAGTCCTACTGGGAACAGCTTGATCACGCGGGTCTGACAATGGCGCCGCTTGAAGAAGCCTGACGCCGGTCGGGTCAGAACTAGAACAATCCAAGCGGCGAAAAAGTTTTCGCGTGACCTTTTTGCGCGGTCCCACTCTTATCGGGTGATCCTCCGGGAAGACAGGCCCGGATTTGCCTTTCAGAAGAGGAGCACGCGTCCATAGGTTTTTGTCAGCCAAGCTGCGGTGATAGGGCCGACTTCCCCCGGCCTGCAAGCACCGCCCGGCCAGGTCCCAACTGCCCCTCGGACCTGACCTAATGCCGCTGGGGTCCGGACGGCCGCCTGTCAACGTCCGGACCCCGCGGCACTTCTTCCTTACCTGCCGTTGTAAATCGTTGTCAACATTGAGGACCGGGATGACCACGACTCCAGTGTCGAACCTGCTGCTGCGGACACAGAGCGACGCTCGCCTGGCGCAGCTCGCCGCCGACGGTCACGGTGCAGCCTTCACGATGCTTGTGGACCGCCACTGGGGTCTGCTGCACGTGGTCGCTGCGCGCGTGGTGGGCCGCGCGAACATCGAGGACGTCACCCAGGAGGCGGTCGCCCGTGCCTGGCGCGCGCTGCTGGGCGGTGCCGTGGTCGAGGAGCCACGCGCCTGGCTAACCGCGATCGTGCGGAACTCCGCTTATGAGTTCCGCGGCCGTGATGCGGCGCTGCACGGTCCGCCGAGCCCGGAGCTCGTGGACCCGCGCTGGGCCGAGGGCTCGGTTGAGAGCCGGCGCGAGGTGCGTGAGCTGCTGGAATCGATCGCCGAGCTGCCCGAGCCCCAGCGCAAGGCGCTTGTCGGCTCCGAACTGGACGGGGCTTCACGCAGTGAGCTGGCCGAGGAGCTCGGTGTCAGCGAGGGCGCCGTGCGCCAGCTGGTGTTCCGGGCGCGCAGCCGGCTGCGGGTCGGTCTCACGGCGTTGACCCCGTACCCGCTGGCTGTCTTCTTTGCCCGTGAGGCTTCCAACATGGCCGGGGTGACAAGCGCCGGCGGTGCCGCCACGGCCGGCGGTGCCGCCGCCGCGGGCGGCGGTGCGCTCAGCGGTAGCGGTTCTGGCCTGGCCGGCGGCAGCGGCCTGGCGGCAGGTCTGCTCAGCAAAGGCGGGGCGACGCTGGTTGCCGCCGGAGCGCTCGGGGGCGGAACCGCGGTGATGCTGCATCACCCGCACGCGAACTCCGCCAGGCCGAAACAGCTCACTCAAACCGCCGGGGGCACCCCGGCGCCGGCGGCGCGCGCCGTGGTCACATCGGCGGAGGCGCCCGGCCGGGTGCTGCGCCCGGCACGGGACGGGCGGATCGTTTCCGGCCAGGAGGTCACAAAGCGATCCAGCCGGCAGTCCTCGCAGCCTGAGCCAGGGGTGCACCCCCGCTCAAATGCGGGGGTGCAACAGCACGCGGCGGGCCACAGGCCTCCGCATGCGCGTGCAAGCAAGCCTGCCCACAACGCTGTCATAAAGCCCGCGCACCAC
>JAFMRN010000363.1 GCA_017354065.1 Solirubrobacterales bacterium | reverse complement strand
TGATCAACGCGGTGATGCACGTGATCCAGGCCGACGAGGCCGCCAACGGACGCGGCGGCTCGACGGTCCCCAGCTGGCGGTGACGGGTCCGCCAGGCCCGGCCGCGGCCCCAGGCAGAGCACCGCAGCTATCCGATCGGAACTATGCCGCCCGCCCGCTCGGGCACGGACTCCCCGCCTCTGGGCTCGGCGATGCTGGTGGCGTCTGCCGGCGGACTGCATAGCCGTGCCAGGCGCGGGAATCGCGTCCTGATCACCGGGTCGAGCCCGAGCACGTTGCCCGCCCGCGCGGAGCGGAGCGTGAGAAACAGGATCACGTAGATGATCGACGCCCCGATATCGGTGGAGCCGGGCATGTAGGGACCGCCGAAGCCCTCCGCCGTGCTCCAGATCCCGAACGACACGATCGCTCCGACGACTGTTGTCAGATTGATCAAAGCGCCGGTGATCAGCGCGATCGCCAAGAGCGTCTCCGCGATTGCAAGGCCGTGACAGAACACTCCGGGGCAGAACTTGAGAACGTGGACCCAGCCCGATATCCAACCCCTCACCAGGCCCGGCTGACCCGGCTCGGCAGATGTCAGGTAACTGATGAAACGGTGTTGGAACGCTGGTACCCATTTGAAGGCGGCGTCGACCGCCCAAGCCAGGCCAAAGGCGATCCGCGCCCAACCGACACCGCTGTGTTTTCTCGGTTTGAAAGTCACGGTCATCTCCACCTCACGGGGGTGCCCGGCGGTAACCGGACACCCCCGCCGCTGATGGGTCCTAGCCGTTGTAGAGGTTCGGGTTCTGGCCCGTCAGCGCGAGATCCGCGGTGTCCAGGGCGACGCCGCCCAGATGGTGGGTCGCCCAGTCACCGGGGTTTGCGATCGCCTCACCGAAGCCCAGCTCAGGCTGGTCGAGGTGCTCGTACTGGAGGTGGTCCAGGAAGTAGTTACCCGCCGCGCCGGCGTTGGCGAGCACCTGTGGAGTGCCATCGCTGGCCGGCGCCGCGCTACCGTCGGCCAGCGCGGGTGCGGCGCTGAATGTCAAGGCAGCAGCAGCCGCCGCGGAAACTGAAACAAGGCGTCTAGCAGTACGCATATATATGTGTCCTTTCTGAGTGGTTGTCGTCGTTTGCCCCCACCGACGCAGACCTACATCCGTGATGTCAGCAATGAGCTGGCGGTAAGTACAACTAAGTTGGTCAACTTTGTCGGTTTACTTCCACCTAGGTGTTACCCCGACCGAGGCGGCGCTAGCGCCCGCGGATCAGCTCAGGCAGCTCGGCCATCGTCTGGAACACGGTCGTGCCCGGACCCTCCAGGTCCGCGACCGGGATCATCCCGCCGCCCGCGTAAGCGAAGCAGTGCATGCCGGCAGCACGCGCGGCCGCCACGCCGAAGCGGCTGTCCTCCACGACCACGCACTGCTCCGGCGTGAACCCGAGCGTTTTAGCGGCGTGCAGGAACAAGTCCGGCGCCGGTTTGCCGTTGGCGACGTCATAGCCGGAGAAGATCCGCCCGTCAAAGCGCGCGTGCAGATCCACGTTGGAGAGGTTCCGGCGCAGGTTCTCATGGCTCGAGCTGGACGCCACGCAGGTGGCATGACCGGCCGCTTGGATCGCGTCGACCGCGGCTTCCACTCCGTCTACGACCTCCAGCTCAGCGGCCAGCAGCTCTTGGTAGCGCTGATCCCAGCGCGCGCTCCAGGCGGGGTCGACCGGGTGGCCGAGCTGGGCCTCAACCTGGTCAAGCATGTGCTGGAAGGAGCGGCCAATGAAGCGCTGGATGACCTCCTCGCGGCTGAGCGGCCAGCCGATGTCGGCGAGCATCGCCACGTCGAGCCCGATCGCCAGGCGCTCTGAATCGATCAGCACGCCGTCACAGTCGAAGATCACCAGTTCAGCGGGCATTTTCGGCGCTGGCGCGTTCACGTACGTATTCACGAAGATACGGGATCGCGAAGTCGACCCTGCCGCGACCGGCGACCTCAATCAGCTGCGCTTCCAGCAACCGTGTGCGGTACACGTTGGCGTACGCGCGGGTGACCTGCAGGCGTTCCGCGATCACGCGCGTCGCGGACGGGCCGTCATCCTCGGCCATCGCCTCCAGAAAGGCGCGGTCGACATCTGAGCACCCGGCGAGCGCGACGCCATGCACCAGGCCGCCAAGCCTGAGGCGAGCCTCCTCCGCCCCCGCGAGCGCGTGGTCCAGCGTGATCTCGGCCGCCCCCGGATCCTGGCGCCAA
>JAFMRN010000147.1 GCA_017354065.1 Solirubrobacterales bacterium | reverse complement strand
CAGTCCGGCGTCGTCAAGGACCATCCACCACGCGCCGCTAGAAAACAACACGCGAGCTCAGCCTGGCACTGAGTGCATTTGAGCACCCCCTGGCCCGGCGCTAACCGGCGGAGGCGCGTCTACCAGCGGTAGTGCGCGAAGGCCTTGTTGGCCTGCGCCATGCGGTAAACGTCGTCCTTGCGCTTGAAGGCGTTGCCCTGCTGTTGCTGGGCGTCCAGCAGCTCATTGGCAAGCCGCTGGGACATGGTCTTCTCACGCCGGCCGCGTGCATAGGTCACGAGCCAGCGGACCGCCAGGGTCTTGGCGCGGCGCGGCGGAACCTCAACGGGCACCTGGTAGGTGGCACCACCGACACGGCGGGACTTGACCTCGAGCACCGGTGTCAGAGCCTTAATGCCCTGCTCCAGAACCTCAAGCGGATCCTCCCCGGTCTTCTCGCCGAGCACCGCGAGCGCGTCATAGACGATCCGCTCGGCGGTCGACTTCTTGCCGTCCAGCATGACCTTGTTGACGATCTGTGAGACGAGACGGTTGCGGTGTACTGCGTCCGGCTCAACGGTGCGGACGCTTGCGGCTGCGCGACGGGGCATTACTTGGCCTTGACCCCGTACTGGCTGCGGGCCTTCTTGCGGTCCGACACGCCGGCGGCGTCGAGGGTGCCGCGGATCACCTTGTAACGGAAACCCGGCAGGTCCTTCACACGGCCACCACGGACGAGCACAACGGAGTGCTCCTGCAGGTTGTGGCCCTCACCGGGGATGTAGGCGCCGACCTCCATGCCGTTGGTCAGACGCACACGCGCAACCTTGCGCAGAGCCGAGTTCGGCTTCTTCGGCGTGGTCGTGTAGACGCGCGTGCAGACGCCGCGGCGCTGGGGCGCGGCGACCTTCTTCTTGTTGCCCTTACCGGACTTCAGACCCGGTGTTGCGAGCTTCTTGGCCGGCTTTTTGCGGCCCTGATTCACTAGCTGGTTGGTGGTCGGCATATGCGCTCGGCGACTGTAGCAGGGGGGTTCAGGTTCTCTGTCAACTGAAACCCAATGCTGCAAGCAGAGTTGCGGCGGCAGGAGACGGCGCGAGCCTCCCGTAATAAGCTCGGTCTGGATCATGGACGATCCACTGCTCGATAAGAGTGCACTCCCTTACGGACTGCCGGATTTCGGCCGGATCCGCGTCGCGGACTACGAGCCCGCGATCAAGCGCGCGATGGCCGAGCAGCTCGTGGCGATCGACCGGATCATCGCGGACCCCGAGCCGCCCAGCTTCGCCAACACGCTGATCCCCCTGGAGCTGTCGGGCACGCGCCTGGAACGCGCACTGGCGATCTTCTCCAACGCCAGCGCCGCCGACACCAACGATGAGATTGACGCGCTGGAGCAGGAGCTCGCGCCGCAGCTGGCCGCCCACGACGACGCGATCCTGCTGAACCGCGCGCTCCATCAGCGGCTCCTGGCCGTGGCCCAACAGGAAGAGGATCTCGACGTCGAGGACAGCTACCTGCTGGAGCGGTACCTGACCTGGTTCCGGCTCGCCGGCGCCGGCCTGAGCGAGCAGGACCAGGCTGCGCTCAAGCGCATCAACGGGCGGATCTCCTCGCTGTCGAGCGCCTTCAAGATCGCGCTCCAGGCCGACAGCAACGATCTGGCCCTGTTGATCGATGACCCGGCCGAGCTGGACGGCCTGTCAGCGGGCGAGCGATCAGCCGCAGCCGCCGCGGCCGAACGCCGCGGCCACCCCGGCAAGTACCTGATCAGCCTGGTCCTGCCGACCGCCCACCCCTACCTCGACACGCTGAGAAACCCCGACGTCCGCGCCCGCCTGGCCGCCGCACAGCAGGCCCGCGGCGCGCGCGGCAACGAACATGACACGCGCGCGACCCTGCTGGAGCTGCTGAAACTCCGCGCGCAAAGAGCAACCCTGCTGGGCTTTGAGAACCACGCCGCGTTGCGGATCTCAGACAGCACCGCCAAGACGCCGGAGGCCGTGCGGGAGATGCTGAGCGGCCTCGCCTCCGCCGCCGCGGCGAACGCCCGGCGCGAGCAGGCGCGGCTGGAGCAAGTGGCCGGCGGTCCGGTCTCAGCCGCGGACTGGCCCTACTACGCCGAGCAGGTCCGGCTCGCCGACCACGACCTCGACCTCTCAGCCCTCCGCCCCTACTTCCAGGCCGACCGCGTGCTCCATGACGGCGTGTTCTTCGCCGCCAACAGGCTGTTCGGCCTGAACTTCACAGAGCGCCCGGACCTCAATGGCTACCACCCGGACGTACGCGTCTTCGAGGTCTCAGAGGAGGACGGGGCGCCGGTGGGGCTGTACCTGCTGGACCTATATACACGCGAGTCCAAACGCGGCGGCGCGTGGATGTCGGATCTGAGCCCGAGCTTGCTTGGGGACACCGCGATAGTCGTCAACAACCTGAACGTGCCCAAGCCGGCCCAGGGCGAGGCCACACTGTTGACCTTCGATCAGACGCGGACGCTGTTCCACGAGTTCGGTCACGCGCTGCACGGGCTGCTCGGCAAGGCGCGCTACCCCTCCCTCGCGGGGACCAGCGTGTTCCGTGACTTCGTGGAGTTCCCCTCCCAGAACTACGAGATCTGGATGCTGTGGCCGGAGGTCCTGGCCAACTACGCACCCGAACTCGACCCCGCGGTGGTCGAGCGGCTCAACGCCGCGCAGGCCTTCAACCAGGGCTACGGGACGAGTGAGTACCTGGCGGCGGCCCTGCTTGATCTCGCCTGGCACAGCCTGGGCCCCGAGCAGGTTCCCACCGAGGTTTCTGAGATCGCGGCCTTTGAGGCCGCGGCCTTAAGCGCTGTGGGACTTGACAACCCCGCGGTCCCGCCGCGCTATCACACCAGCTACTTCTCCCACATCTTCTCCACCGGGTATGCGGCCGCCTACTACGCGTACCTGTGGGCTGAGGTCCTGGATGCCGACACTGAACGCTGGTTCAAGGACAACGGTGGTCTCACGCGCGCGAACGGTGATGCCTACCGCGCGAACGTAATCGGCTTTGGCGGCACGCGTGAGCCACTGGCGGTCTACCGCGCCTGGCGCGGCAGGGCGGCGCCGATAGAGCCGCTGCTCGAGCGCCGCGGGCTGGCCTCAGCCGGCACGTAGGGAACGCCGGCGGCCTCGGCTACGGCCCGGTAGGTCACCTCGCCGTTGTGCACGTTCAGGCCTCCCGGTGCGCTGCCTGCCACCCCGTGCTCGGCCAGCTCCAGCACGTAGGGCAGGGTCGCGTTGGTCAGCGCATAGGTGGAGGTGATCGGCACGGCGCCGGGCATGTTGGCCACGCAGTAATGGGTGATGCCCTCCACGTCATAGGTCGGGTTGGTGTGCGTCGTCGGGTGCGTTGTCTCAAAGCAGCCGCCCTGGTCGACCGAGACGTCGACCAGCACGGTTGAGGGCTTCATCAGCCCGAGCTGCTCGCGCGTGATCACCCGCGGCGCCTTGGCGCCGTGCACAAGCACGGCGCCGATGATCAGGTCGGCGGCCGGCAGCGCCTCCTCGATCGCCAGCGTCGAGGCGAAGCACGTGTCGGCGCGGCCGCCGAAGACCACGTCCAGCTCACGCAGGCGCTCGAGGTTGCGGTCGAACACGGTCACGCTGGCCTCCATCCCGATCGCGATGAACGCGGCGTTCATCCCGACCACCCCGCCGCCGATCACCAGCACCTTCGCGGCCGGCACGCCCGGTACGCCGCCCAGCAGGATCCCGCGACCACCCAGGGGCTTCTCCAGGATGAAGGCGCCGGCCTGGGCGGCGATCTTGCCGGCGACCTCGCTCATCGGCGCCAGCAGCGGCAGGCGTCCGCGCGCGTCCTCAACGGTCTCATAGGCGATGCAGGTCGCGCCGGAGGCCATCAGCCCGCGGGTCAGCTCGGGGTCGGCGGCCAGATGCAGGTACGTGAACAGCAGCTGTCCGGGGCGGAGCATGGCCACCTCGGGCGGTTGTGGCTCCTTGACCTTGACCACCAGGTCCGCTTCCGCCCAGACATCGGCGGCGCCGGCGACGATCGTCGCGCCCTGCTCCTGATAGGCGGCGTCAGCTATCGCGGAGCCTTCCCCGGCCCCCTGTTGGATCAGCACGGTGTGGCCCGCGTCGGCCAGCTCACGCACGCCCGCGGGTGTCAGCGCGACGCGGTACTCGTCGACTTTGATCTCGGTGGGTACGCCGACTTTCATGAGATCAAGGTACTCCGATAGGGTCTCGCTTCATGCCCCTACTCGCCGGCATCAACTACGAGCGCCGCGGCAGCGGCGAGCCGCTGCTGCTCGTGCACGGGATCGGCTCGCGCTGGGAGGTCTGGACCCCAGTGCTGGACCAACTGGCCGCCCACTACGACGTGATCGCACTCGACGTTCCCGGCTTCGGCGCCTCCCCGGCGCCGCCCAAGGGCACCACGCCCGGGATCGAGAGCATGTGCGACATGCTCGAGCGTTTCCTGGCTGAGCTCGGCGTGGAGCGCCCGCACGTGGCCGGCAACTCGATGGGCGGCTGGATCGCGTTGGAGCTCGCCCGCCGCGGCGCGGTGACCTCGGCCATCGGCCTGTCACCGGCCGGGTTCCTGGCGCCCCGCGACCGTGCGTACACGATCGCCCTACTGATCCACCTGCGGCTCAGCTCACAGGCGGCCGCCCCGCTGGCGCCGCAGCTGTTCCGGTCCGCGTTGGGTCGCAAACTCGGCTGGTCTGTGGTTGTAGCCCACCCCGAGCGCATGACTCCCGAGGATGCGGTCCTGGGCGTCAAGGGCATGGCGGAGGCCCCGTGGTTCTGGCCCAACATGCGGGCCCTGCCCAAATCCTCGTTCACCGGCGGCTCGGAGATCGAGGTTCCCGTGACCATCGCCTGGGGCATTCGCGATCACCTGCTGCTCCCGCGCCAGGCGGCAACCGCACTGGGCGAGATACCTCACGCCAGGTTCGTGTCGCTGCCCGACTGCGGCCACGTTCCGATGTACGACGACCCCCGGTTGGTCGTTGACACCGTGCTGAGCGCGCTGACGCGCGCGCAAGCCCCGGCCTGAGTCCGGCGCCGCTGGCGCCGGCGCCAAATTGGTTTAGACTAATTCCGTGGCGTCGTCTGAGCAGAGCATCCCGCAGGAACCGAAGTACTACGTGGTCAAACGCCACCTGCTGGAGCTGATCGTGGACCTGGAGCCCGGCGCGCCGGTGCCGACCGAGCGCGACCTGGCAAGCCTGCTGGGAACCTCGCGGACGACGGTCCGCCAGGCGCTCGCTGAGCTGGTCGGTGAGGGCCGCCTGTTCCGTCGCCAGGGCGCGGGAACGTTCGTCGCGGAGCCGAAGCTGCGCTGGCCGCTGCAGCCGCGGAGCTTCACCGAGCAGACCCGCGCCAGCGGGCTGACCGCGTCCTCGGTGCTGCTGGACGCCAAGCGGATGAACGCGCCCGCGCAGCTGGCTGAGGACCTGGGGATCGCGCCGCGCGCTCCCGTCTACCGGATAGATCGCCTGCGCCAGGCCGACGGGCGTCCGATCGCGATCGAGATCTCGTGGCTGTCGGCTGAGCGCTTCCCCGGCCTGACCCGGCTGCTCCGCTCCAACCCGTCGTTGCGGGCGCTACTGGCCGAACGCTACGGCGTGACCGTCAACCACGCCGAGATGACGATTGAGACGCGGCCCGCCACCCCGGATGACGCGGAGGGCCTGGAGATCGAGGTCGGCGCACCGCTGCTGGTCGTCTCCGGACACAATGACGACGCTGATGGCAACGTCGTCGAGCTTGGCGAGACCCGCTTCCGCGGCGACCGCCTGACCCTGCTGGCCCAGATCAACCCCCCGCCCGGCCGCAACGGCCGCTGAGCGGTGGCGAAATGCACAAAGCGCCCGGCCGGGGCGAGCATTGTGCATATGAGCACCGAAAATCGCGCTTAATCGACCAAAGCGCCGCTTTGTGGATCGCTTTGTGCATTTCGACACCTCCACACCTCGACGCCGTCCACCAGCGTCGCCAGCACGCGGTGCTCGTGATCCAGCACGGCGATGTCAGCCGGGGAGCCGACGGCGATCCGCCCCAGGTCATGACGGCCGAGCAGCAGCGCCGGCGCCCTTGAGGCCGCGTGCACGGCCGCTTCCAGTGACAGGCCCTTGGCGACCATGTTGTCCAGCGCGCGGTCCATCGTCAGGACGCTGCCCGCCAGCGACCCGTTGGCCACGCGGGCCTCGCCGTTGCGCACTATCACCGCCTGGTGCCCGAGCTGGCTGACGCCGTCAGGCATGCCGGCGGCGGCAATCGCGTCGG
>JAFMRN010000024.1 GCA_017354065.1 Solirubrobacterales bacterium | reverse complement strand
CGATGGGGTCGCCCGTTTTCAACTCTGAGCAGGAAACCCACTCTCAGGGTAGGTTTGCTGCTCAGAGTCGCGATCGCGCGTTGGCCACGTGGCTTCGTCGACACGATGCCGTCCGCACGGAGCAACTCCTCACCATCGGGTTCAGCGAGCGACAGATAGGTCACCTCGTCGCCCACGGGAACCTCAAACGCCAGTACCACGGCGTCTATGTGGACGGCCACAGCCCGGTATCACCGCGCGGCCAACTGCGCGCGGCCCTGCTCGCGGTCCCGGGCGCGTTTCTCAGCCACCGGACCGGCGCAGCGGTCCGCGGCTATCGCGCCCTGAACACGCGCGAGATTCATCTGACCGTGGCGCGCGCCCATACGCCCCGCATCAAAGGCCTCCGGATCCATCGCACCGGCCACGAGCCGTCCGAGGTCTCAGTCGTGGCCGGTATGCGGGTCGCAACGCTGCCTTTGCTGCTCCTGCAGTTCGCGGCGTCCGGCGACCGCGACCTGGAGGCGTTGATCACCGCGGCCGCGCGCAAACAGACGCTCGACCCGATGGCGCTGGAGCGTTTCCTCCACGACCACCGGGGCCAGCCGGGTTGTGCCGCACTCAGACAAGCGCTCGACTACTACCGGCCCGCCCCAGCAGGCAACTCGACGCTGGAACGGGACGTGCACGCGTGGTTGGCCGAGCATCCCGAGATTCCGCGCCCAGACGAAACCAATGTTCGTATCGGCCCTTACGAATGGGACGTGCTCTGGCACGAGCGCCGCGTATCGCTCGAGATCGACGGTCGCGACTGGCACTCGGCGATGCAAGACAAGGAGCGTGACGCGCTCAAGGATGCCTACATCCAACGCCGCGGTTACCGCGTGATCCGCCTGACCGGCCACCGTTTCCAGCATGATCGGGCGGGCTTCCATGACGACCTGATGGCGCTGCTGGCCCCGCCTAAAACGGCTGTGAGCGCCCAAGCGTGAGACAGAAGCGGCGGCGCCCCCAAGCGGCGATCACCAAGATCGATCGTCCCTGCCTGACCGCTGTCAGGCGCGAGCCATTGGCCGCCCGCGCAAAGGCGAGCTCCACCTTCGCCTGCTCGGTCAGCAGCTCACGGGGAAGCGATCTCGCAAAGGCGAATCCGTCAGCGGCATAGTCCCCTTCACACGGGGGCGGCGTGGCCTGAACGTAGTCCCGGAACCGGGGCAGGAACTCCTCTCCCAAGCCATAACAGAGGGCCGGCCAGGCAGCTCTGACCCCGGCTGCGCGTTTCCGCGTCAAAGCTGCCGCGGCAGCATCCAGATCGTTCGCGTCAAACCCCTCGGGGACCGGTGCACGCAGCTGCAGCGCGTCGAGGAACGCCTTCTGGCGCTCGGCATACTGCTCGCGATCAGCCAAGGCCGGCCGCGTCGCGAATCGCGTTCAGCTCAGCCTGGGTCTCAGCATCCGCCGGAAAGCCGCCGTCGCGCTCCAGCAGGACCCCGGACAACGGCCCCCGCCGAGCCAGCTCAGCCAGCAGGTTGAGCACCTCCCCGACCACCGGATCTGTGTGCGTGTCGTGGTAGCGGCCGTCCCGAACCACGCCACCCCCGACGTGGACGTAGGCGATCCGCTCGAGCGGCAGCACGTCCAACGCCTCCACCGGATCGAAGCCGTGGTTGGTGCCGTTCGCATACAAGTTGGAAACGTCCAGCAGCAGTGCCGCGCCCGTCTCCCGGATCAGCGCGGCGATGAACTCCGGCTCGTTGAACTCCGGATCCGGCCACTCAGACAGCGCCGAGACATGTTCGAGCGCGAGCGGCACATCGAGCGCCGCCTGCGCGGCCGCCACGTTCGCGGCGATGATCTCCAGCGCCTCCTGGGTGCGCGGGACCGGCAGCACGTGGCCGGCCTCCACACCATGAGCCCGGGCAAAGGCGATGTGCTCGGAGACAAGTGGGGCGCCAACGCGTGCTGCCAAACGCTGTAGATGCTCGAGACGCTTGGGATCCGGCAGCTCGGCCCCGCCAAGCGACAGCCTGATGCCGTGCGGAATCACCTGACGTCCCTGTGCCACGTACCGCGCAAGCCCGGGCGGCAGATGCTCGGAATTGACGTTCTCGGCAATCACCTCGATGAACAGATCCGGATCACTGTCGATCACCGGCTCCAGCTCAGGGCGCCAGCCGATCCCGAGCCCCAGCTCGGGGCTCATCCGCCGCAGCCTCCGCCACAGCCGCCACCACCGCCACAGCCGCCGGTCGAGCCACCGGAGTCTCCGCCGCTGGCCACCGACGCACAGTTACCGCCGGCCCCGCAGCCGTATGGGATGACAGCGCCTCTATCCCAGGAGCCAACCGTGGTATCGACGCGCGGCAGGCCCAGCGCGACCGCTGCCGCCGGATCGTTGAACCAAAGCGCCTTGAACCCGAACAGTGCAGCGAGTCCCGCCATCTCGCTGGGACGGGCCAGCGAGCGCGCCTTCTCGAGCACGGTCTTAGCGGACTTCGTTCCGCTCGGCATCATGACGGCGGCGAACATGCCTCCGATCCCGGCGAACAAGCAGAGCAGGGCGATCAGATCACCCGTGGGCTTGTGATTCGCCGATCCGGCGATCAGCCGAACAACCCCCAAGGCCACGATCACCAGCAGCGGCACGCAGTTCACGAGCCAAATCTGCCCCCGGCGTCCGGCCGGGAGCATCAGACCACGGTCAACCAGGTCACTCCGGAGCTGCCGGATTTCGGGGCCGCGCTTGAGCTTGGACACCGTCTCCTTGAGCGTGATGCCGTCACGCTGTTCGATGACCTTCAGCACGGCGGCGTCAACCGGGCTCCCGCCGCGAGCCGACCGGCCGCTTGCGCGCAGCTGTCCGTTCTGAGCGTCGATCGCCCCGTTCCCCCGCAGTTGCAGGACGGCCGCTAGGACCACCTGGGCGGGCCCGCCCTCCAGCATCGCCAGCTCCCACAGCGACAGCGAGGCAGGCCTGACATCAACCTTCTCCGGGTTCTGGAGTACGCGCCCAATCAGAAATGCGCCGACCAGCAGTACCGCGAACACGACCGCGTAAACCAACAGAAAAGTCGGCCCACTGACACCCCAGGTATCCCCGCTCGCCGCCACAACTCCCTCCATGCCCGCGAAGTATCCCATCGTGGCTGAAATCGGATAACCGCCACAACTCTGAGCAGGAAACTCCTCGTGACGACGAGCTTCCTGCTCGGAGCCGCGACGCCCAAAAGACCGCAAACCACAACCCTGACACGCTCGTGTCAAGGTTTCGATACCCTCCTTGACCATGCGTGATCTCATTGCCGCCACAAAAGAACGAGTTGTTGTCTATGACGGAGGCATGGGTGCAACGCTCGAGATGTTCGATCTCGACCTGGAGAAGGACTACCGCCTTCCCGGACGCGCCCACGAGGTTCTGGTCCTCAACCGCCCCGACGTGATCGAGGGCGTGCACACCAGCATGCTCGACGCCGGCGCCGACGTGGTCGAGACCGACACCTTCCAGGCGTCGCGGCTGAAGCTCTCGGAGTGGGGTCTCGAGGATCACACGCTGGAGATCAACCAGAAGGCCGCGGAGATCGCGCGTAAGGCCGCGGGCGAGTCACGCTTCGTCGCGGGCTCGATCGGCCCGACCGGCTACCTCCCCGCCTCAGACGATCCGACGCTGGGCAACATCCTGTTCCCAGAACTCGTGACGGTCTTCACCGAGCAGGCCCAGGGCCTGATCAGGGGCGGCGCCGACCTGATCACGATTGAGACCGCCCAGGACATCCTTGAGGTCAAGGCGGCGATCTTCGGCGCGCGTGAGGCCTTCAAGCTCACCGACAAGAAGCTTCCGATCCAGATCAGCGTGTCGCTGCTGCCGAACGGCGGCAAGATGCTGTTGGGCACCGACATCCAGTCCGTGCTGACGACGTTGAACGCGCTTGAGGTCGACATCATCGGGCTGAACTGCTCAACCGGGCCCGAGGACATGCGTGACGCGATCCGCTTCCTCGGTGAGTACTCCCAAACCCCGATTCACTGCATCCCCAACGCCGGCATCCCCCAGCAGGGCCCCAACGGCGAGACCGTGTTCCCGGAGGAGCCCGAGCCGCTGGCCGAGACGCTCGGCGAGTACGTGGAGCGCTACGGCGTGAACATCGTCGGCGGCTGCTGTGGCACCACCCCGGACCACATCCGGGCGATCGCTGAGCGCGTCAAGGGCGTCACCCCCAACGCCACCAAGGAACCCCGCGAGCCGCACGTCTCCAGCATGATCTCCGCGACCCCGCTGGTCCAGGACCCGACCCCGACGCTGGTCGGCGAGCGCGTCAACTCCCAGGGTTCACGCAAGGCCAAGGAGATGCTGCTGGCCGACGACTATGACGGGATCCTCCAGGTCGCCGAGGACCAGGTCAACGGCGGCGCCCACGTGCTCGACGTCTGTGTCGCGCTGACAGAGCGCACCGATGAGGCCGAGCAGATGCGCCAGGTCGTCAAGCGCATCTCCCTGACCCAGCCCGCGCCGATCCAGGTCGACTCGACCGAGCCGGACGTGATCAAGACCGCGCTGGAGCAGATCCCGGGGCGCGCGATCGTCAACTCCGTCAACCTCGAAGCCGGCGAGGACAAGCTCAACACCGTCGCGCCGCTGGCAAAACAGCACGGCGCCGCGCTGATCGCGCTGACGATTGATGAGGTCGGCATGGCCAAGACCCGCGAGCGCAAGCTCGAGATCGCCAAACGGATCACCGAGCTGGTCAACGCCCACGGGCTCAAGAACGAGGACCTGATCTTCGACTGTCTGACCTTCACCCTGACCACCGGTGATGAGGAGTGGAAGCCCTCAGCGATCGAGACGATCGAGGGCATCCGCCAGATCAAGGCTGAGCTGCCCGGCGTCAAGACCAGCCTCGGCGTCTCCAACGTGTCCTTCGGTGTCGGCATGGCCGCGCGCCGCGCGATCAACTCGGTGTTCCTGCACCACTGCGTTGAGGCCGGGCTGGACCTGGCGATGGTCAACCCGAACCACATCACGCCCTACGGCGAGATCCCCGAGGAAGAACGCGAGCTGGCCGACAACCTCGTCTTCAACCGTTCAGACGACGCGCTGGAGAAGCTGATCGCCCACTTCGAGTCCAAGGGCGAGTCAGAGCAAGACGACGCCAAGGCCGACCCGACCGAGGGCATGGAGCCTGAGGAGGCCCTGCACTTCCACATCCTGCGCCGCAAGAAGGACGGCGTCGAGGACTGGATCGACAAGGCCGTCGAGAAGATCGGCGCCGTCCCGGTGCTGAACGACGTGCTGTTGCCCGCGATGAAGGAGGTCGGCGACAAGTTCGGCGCCGGCGAGCTGATCTTGCCCTTCGTGCTGCAGTCCGCCGAGGTCATGAAGAAAGCCGTGGCCCAGCTCGAGAACTACCTCGAGAAGATGGAGGGCTACACCAAGGGCACGGTCGTGCTCGCGACCGTGTTCGGCGACGTGCACGACATCGGCAAGTCGCTGGTCAACACGATCCTGACCAACAACGGCTACACCGTCGTCGACCTCGGCAAGCAGGTCCCGATCTCGACGATCCTGGAGGGCGCCCAGGAGCACAACGCGACGGCGATCGGCCTGTCCGCGCTGCTGGTCTCGACCTCCAAGCAGATGCCGGCCGCGATCCAGGAGCTGCACTCCCAAGGCCTGGAGTACCCGGTGCTGATCGGCGGCGCCGCGATCAACCGCAACTTCGGCTATCGCGTGCTGTACCCCGGCGGCACCGAGTCCGACGAGGTGTATGAGCCCGGCGTGTTCTTCTGCAAGGACGCCTTTGAGGGCCTGGCCGTGATGGACCAGCTGATCGAGCCCGACCAGCGCCAGGAGCTGATCGCCAAGACCCAGGCGGCAGCCAAGGCCCTGCGTGAGAAGCCGGTCGAGGATGAGAGCAACCTGCCGCCGACCACCGACGATTCCGTGCGCAGCGCCGCCGCCACCGACAACCCGGTGCCGGAGCCGCCGTTCTGGGGCGCGCGTGAGATCCCCGTCGACCTGGATGAGGTCTACTCGCACCTGGACAGCCACGTGCTGTTCAAGCTCCACTGGGGCGGCCGCGGCGTCAAGGGTGATGAGTGGACGAAGCTGGTGCGTGAGGACTTCCAGCCGCGCCTGGAGCGCATGTGGCGTGAGCAGGACTATCTGCATCCCCGCGCGCTGCTGGGTTACTTCCCGGCGAACTCCGACGGCAATGAGATCGTCGTCTGGGATCCCGAGGCCCCGGGCGAGAAGGAGCTCGAGCGCTTCGTCTGCCCGCGCCAGCCCAAGGGTGAGCGCCTGTGCCTGGCCGACTTCTACCGGCCGATTGGGGAGGGGATCGACGTGCTCGCGCTGCAGGCGGTCACCGCCGGTGACGAGGTCACCGAGCTGATGGCCAAGCTCGAGGCCGATGGAGAGTTTGCCGAGCAGCTGTTCGTCCACGGACTCGGCACCCAGGCCGCGGAGGGCATGGCCGAGTGGATGCACGCCAAGGTCCGTTCTGACCTGGGCATCGGTGCGTCCCAGGGCCGCCGCTACAGCTGGGGTTACCCAGCGGTGCCCGAGCAGTCCGAGCACGAGAAGCTGTTCCGCCTGCTGGACGCGCCGTCCATCGGTTTGCGCCTGAGCGGCGGCCACGCCCTGGAGCCGGAGCAGTCGACGGTGGCGATCATCGCCCACCACCCCCAGGCCGACTACTTCACGATGCGCCACGGCCAGCTGCCCAAGAACGAGCGCCAGGCCGCGGACGAGCTGATCAAGGGCACCGACAAGGACCCGACGCGTCTGGCGGAGCTGTCAGACAGCGATCCCGACGCGGACCCGGAGGCGGTTCCGGCTTAAGTTGCTGGCCCGCCCCCCGACTTTGAGATCGGGGGCCGGCAGCTCAGTCCGCCGTGCGCGTCCGGTAGATCCGCGTCGCCAGCGGCGCGAAGATGGCCAACAACAGCGCCGACCACAACAGCGCCGCGACCACCGGGTGTTGCATCGGCCAGGCGTGACTGCCAGCGGACGGGTTCGGGTTGCCGAGCAGCTTGCGTGACGCCGCCGTAACCGCGGAGACCGGGTTCCAGTCCGCGATCACGCGCAAGATGGCCGGCATGTGCTGGGTCGGTACCAGCGCGTTGGAGACGATCGCCAGCGGGAACAAGACCACCAGGCCTATCCCGTTGGAGGCCTCTGCGTCACGCGTCAGCAGTCCGATGCAGCCGACCCCCCAGGACAGCGCGTAGCTGAACACCAGGAAGATCCCCAGACCCGCGGCAACCGACAGCACACCTGCGTGCGGACGCCAACCGATCACCAGGCCGGTGAGCACCACAAAGCCCCCGCACAGCGCGGCGGTTGCGATGTCGGTCACCGAGCGGCCGACCAACACGGCCGGTTTCCACATCGCCAGGGTCCGGAACCGGTCGATCACGCCGGTGCCGAGGTCATCGGCGAGCCCGACCGCCGTGCCGATCGCTGAGGTCACGAGGTTCATCGCCAGCAGGCCGGAAATCGCGTACTGCTTGTAGGCCCCGCCCCCGGGCAGAACCATGCCGGCGCCGAGCACGTAGACGAACAGCAGCGTGAACAGGACCGGCTGCACGGTTGCATCGGACAGCCGCGCGGGCTCACGCCGCAGGTGCAGGAGGTTGCGCCAGGTCAGCACCCAGACATCGCGGATCGCACTAGACATGAGCGGCCACCGGGCTGGTCAGCGCCAGGAAAACGTCGTCCAGCGACGGCGGCCGCACCTGCACGTCCTCTACCGTGATGTCGGCCTGATCCAGCGCCCGCACCACGGTCGTGGCGAGCCCGTCGCCGCCGGCCACCGGCGCCCGCAGGTGCAGTCCGTCCACAGACACGCTGACCGAACCGCTCACATGCGGCTCCAGAGCATCGGCGGCCTGCGCGTCCGGCTCGGACAACGTCACCTCCAACCGCGCACCCCCGGTCTGGGATTTCAGCTCACCCGCGGTCCCCTCGGCGATCGCCCGGCCGTGGTCGACAACCACGATCCGGTCTGCCAGCTCATCGGCTTCATCCAGATACTGGGTCGTCAACAGGAGCGTCGTGCCGTCGGCCACCAGCCCCCGGATCACGTCCCACATCCGGAGCCGGCTGGTCGGGTCAAGACCCGTGGTCGGCTCGTCGAGGAACAACACCGGCGGGTGCGTGACGAGCGCCGCCGCCAAGTCCAGGCGGCGGCGCATGCCTCCGGAATAGCCTTTGACCGGGCGTTCGGCGGCCTCGGTCAGGGTGAACTGTTCCAGCAGGTCGCCCGCGCGTGCACGCGCCGCGCGGCCGCTCAGCCCTGACAAGCGCCCGATCATCACCAGGTTCTGGCACCCGGTCAGCGCCTCGTCAACCGTCGCGTCGTGAGCGGCCACGCCGATCTTGCGCTGGACCGCCGCCGGGTCGCGCACCACATCGATCCCCGCGATCATCGCCGTGCCCGCGTCGGGGCGCGTCAGCGTCGTCAGCACGCGCACCGCGGTCGTCTTGCCAGCGCCGTTGGGGCCCAGCACGCCGAGCACACTGCCCGCCGGCGCGCTCAGGTCGAGGCCGTCCAGCGCCTGTGTGTCGCCGAAGCGCTTGCGCAACGCCTGCGTCTCGATCATCAAGTCCCTTGTCATCCGCCTACGCTCCTTACCGGTCGTCAAGTAACTACTATCCGGCCGGTAAGATACCCCTATAACTGACCGGACGTCAAGTAAACTCGGACATCAGATGCCGCGCCCTCCGAAAACCAACGGCACCGAGACTCGAGAGCGGATCCTTGACGTGGCTCAGGAACTGTTCACCAGCCAGGGCTACGACAAGACATCCCTGCGCGACATCGCCGAGCGCCTCGACATCACCAAGGCGGCGCTGTACTACTACTTTGAGCGCAAGGAGGAGATCCTGCTCCAGCTCCACCTTCGCCTGCACGCCGACGGCGCGGAGCTGCTGGACGGGCTCGAGGCGATCCCCGACGGCCCCGAGCGCGTCGCCGCCTGGCCAGGGTTCATCCACCGCTTCGTCGAGGCGCTGACCCCCCACCGCGACCTGCTGTTGATGCACCGCCGCAACCAGGGCGCCATCGATGCCCTGTATCAGGACGAGCGCAACCGGATGGAGAATGAGGAGCTGGAGAAGCGCCTGGAACGGATTCTCGCTTCCGACGCGCTGACGCTGTCCCAGCGCGTGCGGATGGCCGCCAGCATCGGCGTGATCACCGAGGTCCTGGCTGAGAGCGGTCCCGCCTTTGAGGACGTTCCACCTGACGACCTGGCCGCGGAGGTACTGGCCGTGGTGGACGGTCTGCTCTACTTTTAGCTAGATGCCCAAGGCAGTGCGATTTGACGGTTACGGCGACGTCGACGTCCTTGAGGTAGTCGACGTCGAGGAGCCGGCTCCTCAGGCCGGTGAGACGCTGGTGCGGGTCAAGGCCGCGGGGATCAACCCCGGCGAGGCCAAGATCCGCGACGGCTCCCTGCACGAGATGTTCCCCGCGACCTTCCCTTCAGGCCAGGGCAGCGACCTGGCCGGGGTGGTCGAGCGTGACGGCTCAGGCTTCCGCGCCGGTGATGAGGTCGTCGGCTGGGTTGACACGCGCTCCAGCCACGCCGAGCTGGTCGCGGTACCCGCAGCACAGCTGATACCCAAGCCGGCGAACCTGTCCTGGGAGGTCGCCGGTGGGCTGTTCGTGGCCGGTACCACCGCTTATGCCGCCGTGGCAGCGGTCGGCGCGGCACAGGGAGCCACGGTCGTCGTTGCCGGCGCGGCCGGCGGCGTCGGGTCACTAGCGGTACAGCTGGCGCGCCGCGCGGGCGCGACCGTGATCGGCCTGGCATCAGAGCACAACCACGATTGGCTCTCCCGCTTTGGGGTCATACCGGTGAGCTACGGCGCGGGGGTGGCCGAGCGCATCCGACGCGCGGCCGGCGAGGGAGATGTTGATGCGCTGATCGACACCCACGGCTCGGGCTATGTCGAGCTGGCCCTGGAGCTGGGGGTCGCCCGGGACCGGATCGACACGATCGCCGACTTCCCGGCAGCTCAGCGCTACGGCGTCAAGACCGACGGCAACGGCGCGGGCGCCACACCTGAGAATATGCGTCATCTGGTGGATCTGCTCGCAAGCGGGGAGCTGGTTCTGGAGGTCGCGCGCACCTATCCTCTGGATGACGTTCGCGCCGCCTACCGCGAGCTGGAAACCGGTCACACCCGCGGCAAGATCGTCCTGATCCCATGAGAGTCGCGATCGCAGGGGCACACGGCCAGATCGCCCAGGCGCTGACCAAGCAGCTGGTCGCGCGCGGCGATTCCGTGCTCGGTCTGATCCGCAACCCGGACCACATCGCTGAGATCCGGGCGCTGGGCGCGGAGCCCGTGCTCTGCGATCTGGAGCACGCAACGGTCGACGCCCTGTCCGCGGCGATCAAGGGGGCCGACGCGGCCGTGTTCGCCGCCGGCGCGGGCCCCGGCAGCGGCGCCGACCGCAAGCTGACCGTGGACCGGGACGGCGCGATCAAGCTCTTGGAGGCCGGCCCCGCCCGGTTTGTGATCGTCAGCTCCGTAGGCGCGCAGGACCCGCCCTCCGACGATCAGGTCTTCAGCGTCTACCTGCGCGCCAAGGCCGCCGCCGACGCGGCCGTCCAGGCCAGCGACCGGAACTGGACGATCATCCGCCCCGGCCGGCTGACCGACGACCCCCGCACCGGCAAGGTGCGGATCGATCACGAACCGTCCCGCGGCGAGATCAGCCGCGCGGACGTGGCCGCGGTGATCAGTGCCGTATTGGCCGACCCGCGCACGGTTTCACAGACGCTGTACGTAAACAGTGGAACCGAACCGCTCGCGACGGCGCTGGGCTGAGCTAAGAGGCCGCCCGTTCCTCCACGGGGCGGCGCCGCAACCCCGCCTGCTTGATCGCCGGCGGGTCATAGTCCGGGTCGAAGCTCCCGACATCGGCACCCGGCGGGACTACCTCGTCGATCCGGTCCAGCAGCTCGTCTGAGGGCGAGACCTCCGCCCCGGCCAGCAGATCCTCGAGCTGCTCCATCGTCCGCGGGCCGATGATCGCCGAGGTTACGCCCGGGTGCGCGATCGCAAAGGCCATCGCCATGTGCGTGAGCTTGACGCCGGACTCCTCGGCCAGCGGGATCAGCGCCTCCACGGCGTCAAGCCGCCGCTCATCACTGAAGTAGTTGAACAGCCGCGTGCGGCGCAGGTCGGTCTCCTGGCCCTTGCGGACGCGTCCGGTCAGCATCCCGCCGGCCAGCGGGCTCCAAACAATCGCCCCCATGCCATAACGCTGGGCAACTGGCAGCACCTCGCGCTCGATCCTCCGGTTCAGGATCGAGTAGGGCGGCTGCTCACAGCGGAAGCGCTCAAGTCCACGGCGCTCTGAGACCCACTGGGCCTCAACCATCTCCGAGGCCGGGAACGTCGATGACCCGATAGCCCGGACCTTACCCGCGCGGACCAGGTCGGTCAGGGCGGACAGGCTCTCCTCGATGTCGACGCTCGGATCGGGACGGTGCAGCTGGTAGAGGTCTATGTAGTCGGTCTGGAGCCGGCGCAGCGAGTGTTCGACCTCGGCGATGATCCAGCGGCGCGAGTTACCGCGCTGATTCGGGTCCTCACCCATCGGGTTGAACACCTTCGTGGCAAGCACGATGTCATCGCGGCGACCCTTCAGCGCCTTGCCGACGATCTCCTCGGACTCACCGCGGGAGTACATGTCGGCGGTGTCAATGAAGTTGATGCCCGCGTCCAGCGCGCGATGGATGATCCGGATCGAGTCCCCGTGATCGGGGTTGCCGATGGCCCCGAACATCATCGCCCCGAGCGCGTACGGAGTGACCTGGATGCCGGTCCGGCCGAGCGTGCGGTATTGCATGGAGTATCCCCTCGTGGATTATCTGGAACAGCGTTCCACTTAAATATACGGAACACTGTCCCAGATGCCCCGCGCCGACGCCAAACGCAACATAGATGCGCTGCTGAGAGCGGCAAAGTTGGAGTTCGCCGAGCAGGGCGTTGACGTCCACGTGCGCGCGATTGCGGCCCGCGCCGGTGTCGGCACCGCGACGCTGTATCGCCATTTCCCGCTGCGCTCGGATCTGATCGCGGCCGTCTTCCGCGCCGAGGTGGACGCCTGTGCCGCCGCCGCGCCGGAGCTTTCAGCAGACCACGACCCGGACCGCGCGCTGGCCCTGTGGCTGGAGCGCTACACACAGTTCCTGGCGACCAAGCGCGGCCTGGCGGCTGCCCTGCACTCCGGCGACCCGGCCTACAACGCGCTGCCTGCCTACTTTGCTGAGCGCCTGGGACCGGCCTTCCAGACCCTGCTGAACAACGCCGTCGCGGCGGGCGCGATCCGGCCCGGGGTCGACCCGCTCGAGCTGCTGAGCGCCGTGGCGAATCTGTGTGCCACCGAGGACACCGCCCGGGCTTACCGGATGGTCGAGCTGCTCCTGGACGGCCTGCGCTACGGCGCCTAGCAGCCCGTCCCATTTGGCCGCCTGGCCAATGGGCCCGCCCGGCCAGGCCCCGTCTTATCCACATGGATAAGGCCATAGGGCCAAAGCCCGCCTAGCCTCGAATAACGATGAAGTTGGTGATTGCAGTCGTCCGTCCCGAGAAGACGAACGACGTGTTGGAGGCCCTGTACCGGGCGAAAGTCAAGGGCATCACGATGAGCCGCGTCCAGGGCCACGGCGGTGAGACCGAGCGAGTTGAGACCTACCGCGGAACGCGCGTCCAGATGAGCCTGTCGGAGAAGGTCCGCTTTGAGATCGCGGTGTCCGACAGCTTCGCGGACGCCGCCGTCAGCGCGATTGCGGAGGGCGGCCAGACCGGCGAGGTCGGCGACGGCAAGATCTTTGTGCTCGACCTTGAACGTGCCGTGCGGATCCGCACCGGCGACAGCGACGTGGACGCCGTGACACCGGTCGGTGGCACATCATGATCCGCGGCGGCGACAGCGCCTGGATGCTGATGGCCACGGCGCTGGTGTTGATGATGACGCCCGCACTGGGGCTCTTCTACGGCGGCCTGGTGCGCGCCAAGAGCATCCTCAACACGTTCATGATGAGCCTCGTCGCGTTCGGCGTGGTGACCATCACCTGGGTGCTGGCCGGCTACAGCCTGGCCTTCGGCCACAGCTCCAACGGCTTCATCGGCAGCCTGCACTTCGCGTTGCTCCAGCACGTCGGCTTCGGCGCCCAGCCGGGGACCCACATCCCCCAGCTGCTGTTCTTCGCGTTCCAGGCGAGCTTCGCGATCATCACCGCGGCGCTGATCTCCGGCGCCGTGGTTGAGCGCATCCGCTTTGGCGCCTTCGTCGCCTTCATCGCGCTGTGGTCGCTGCTGGTCTACCCGGTGCTGGCCCACTGGGTCTGGGGCGGCGGCTGGCTCTCCCAGCACGGCGTGATGGACTTCGCCGGCGGCGTACCGGTTGAGATGGGCTCGGGCTTCTCGGCGCTGGCCGCCGCGTTCGTGGTCGGCAAGCGCCGTGACCACGGGCGCCAGGCGCTGCTCCCCCACAACGTCGCCTACGTCGTGCTCGGCGCCGGCCTGCTGTGGTTCGGCTGGTTCGGCTTCAACGCCGGCTCGGCCTTCGGCATCAACCACCAGACCATCCTGGCGTTCGTCAACACGCTGTTGTGTCCGGCCGCGACGCTGGCCGTGTGGATGGCGATCGAGGCCAAGGTCAACGGGCGGCCGACGGCCGTCGGCGCCGCGACGGCGATCGTCGTCGGCTGTGTCGGGATCACGCCCGCGGCGGGCTGGATCAGCCCTGCCGCCTCCCTGCTGTTGGGCGCCGTCGCGGCGCTGCCGAGCTACGCGGTGATCCAGTGGCGTCCCAAGACCAGGATCGATGAGTCCCTCGACGTGTTCGGCGCCCACGGCCTCGCAGGCTTCACGGGCATCCTGTTCATCGGCTTCTTCGCCCAGCGCGGCTGGAACGGTGTCGGTGACGGCGCGCTGTTCGGCCACGTCGCTCAGCTCGGCTGGCAGGCCGTCGCCGACCTGGCCACCCCGCTGTATGCCTTCGCCGGCACGTTCGTCCTGTTGAAGCTGGTCGGCCTGGTCCTGCCCCTGCGGGTATCGGAGACCGAAGAAGCAATCGGCGTCGACGTGACCCAGCACGGCGAGGAGGCCTACAGCACCGGCGAGGGCGCGATCCTCGTCAAGGTCGAGCCGCCACGCGAGCACAAACTCCGCGGGGCCGCGGCCAAGAAGGCCGGCGCCGCGCTGTAGGGGTTGCCCAACATTGGCGCAGCCGCGATGATCCTCAGGAGATCAACGACCTGAGGGGCAGCATGAGTCAACTGGGATCGACAGTCGTAGTAGCGGTCGCCGCCGTCGGGGCGAGCGCGGCTATCGCGAGCAGCGCCACCGCAGCAGGCAGCCCACCGCCGTGTAGGAGCAGCTGGTTGACGGTCAAGGACGCCGGCATCGGCGGTTCCGCCGCCGGAACCGAGGCCGAGTCCTTGGAGTTCAGCACCAGCCGCACCTGTCGGGTGCAGAACGCTCCCCGGCTGGCGGCATACGCGGGCGCGAAGCAGATAGCTCACGAGACGAGCCAGGCCGGCGCGCACAGGACGATCGTGTTGGCGTCCGGTTCGCCGCGCTACGCGGACCTGCTCTACGCCGACAACACGGGTGCCATCCCGCACTGCAAGCCGGTCAAGATCACAGCCTTCAAGGCAGCGCTGCCCGGGATCGGAGCGCCGCTGAGCGGCCGGCTCGGGTCGAGCATCACGGTCTGTGCCAACGACCCAGGCCCGCGCCAGGACGCCGGCCTGGGCACCAGGTCACAGGACGGTCCCGTCC
>JAFMRN010000146.1 GCA_017354065.1 Solirubrobacterales bacterium | reverse complement strand
CCGCATAGCCCCCCGCGGTGGTGCTGAGCGCTTGCACCGCGGACTCCGGCAGCGGCGCCCGCCCGAGGTTGGTGTGGATGATCACGCCGGTGCCGTTCAGCACGCGGCGCGGGCCGCCGTGTAGCTGGTCTCTGGCGCGCGCCAGCAGGTCCGCGTCATCTGTCGCGCCGCCCAATAGTTCCTTACGGCGCGCCTCCAGCACGCTGCGGGCGACGCTTGTGGCTTCCGCCAAGCTGTGACCGTCCAGCAGTTGCGCGGCAAGCTGATCGACGGCCGGGAGCGCGCGCAGTCTCGGATCCATCAGCGCAGCACCCGGCGATCATCAGGCTGGCGGCGGGTGAGCCGCTCAGTGTCCAGGTGCTCGAGAAATGCCTGTGCGGTCTTGCGGCCGGTGCCCAGCGCGTCGCGCACTTCCGCCAGTGATGTTGAGCCGTTCGTCTTGATCAAGCTCACGATTTTCGCTCGCACCTCCGCCGCAAGCGTTGCTTGCGCGTACAGCTGGCCGCTGATCCGCACCGCCTGTCCGTCGGCGCGGAGTGCCGCCAGTGCTTGTGCTTCCGTTGCTGACAGCGTTGCCGCGTTCAGCAGGGCCAGGCCGGCATCTGTCAGCGCCGCCAGCACATGGTTGACCTCGGCGGGATCCGGCTTAGCTTCGAAGCTGACCGGCTCGGGCTTCTCCGGCTCGGGCAGCGGCTGCTCGCCCCGCAGGCGCGCCAGTATTTCCGGGCGTCGACCGTGACGCTTTGCGGATGCATCGAGGATCCGGCCGCCGCCGAGCGTGTCGGGCGGGGACAGCCTGCGCACCACGACGCGGTCGCCGTCGGCTGCCAGGACCGGCTTCTCCAGCCGCAGCTGCCACAGGCCGCCACCCAGATCACACAGCCGCCCGGGCGTGTCGCGCGTGCCGTGGTGGACCTGGACGCGCTCACCGTGGGAGACGCCGTCCGCCAGCGCCAGCTCGCAGTCCAGGACGGTCGTCTCAGTCACGCTGCCCGGTGTCGTCAGCACGTCCCCACGTGCGACCTCGCGTGCACGCACGCCAGCGAGGTTGACCGCGACACGCTGGCCGGCAGGCACCTCGCTCTGGGGCTCGTCGTGGACCTGGAGCCCGCGCACCCGCACGCTGCGCGGGCCGGGCAACAACGCCAGCGTGTCACCGACGCGCAGCGTCCCGGACCAGAGGGTGCCGGTGACCACCGGCCCGAGCCCGGTCACGGTGAAGGACCTGTCGACGTGGAGGCGCGGCTCACCGCCCAGCTCGGCCCGGGTGCCGAGCCTCGCCGCGACACTTTCCAGCGCGTCTGCCACCGCGGCCACCCCAGCTGTGACCACCGCGTCGGCGTCGGGCAGCAGCGCCCGCGCTTCCTGCTCGGCGCGGCTTGGGTCGGCGAGATCAGCCTTGGTGATCGCCACCACGCCGGCGCGCACATCAAGTGCGCGCAGCACCGCGGCGTGCTCCACGGTCTGGGGCATCACCCCGTCATCGGCAGCCACGACCATCAGGTACAGATCGATCCCCGACGCGCCCGCGACCATCGTCCGCACGAACCGCTCGTGCCCGGGGACGTCGACCAATGACAGCCTCCGCCCGGACGGCAGCCACAGCGGCGCATAGCCCAGCTCGATCGAGATCCCGCGTTCACGCTCTCCCGGCAGGCGGTCCGTGTCGACGCCGGTCAGCGCCCGTACCAGCGTCGTCTTGCCGTGATCGATGTGACCGGCCGTGCCGAGCGTCAGCGGACCGGTCATGGCACGGAGCGGCGAAGGAGTCGAACCTTCCCAGCGCCGTTTAGGCGCCGCCAACGGCTTTGAAGGCCGTTCGGGGCACCGGCCCCGGGCCACTCCACGTTTCACCGCACCCTGATTGTGCCGGGTGCACCCGGGACGAGCCGGCCGACCACGGTGCCGCCGGGAAAAGCGCCAGGCATCGCCGCCAGCAGGCCGCCGGAGGTCGTGGCGTCTGAGATCAGGCGCGCGCGCCAGGCCGGCACGTCTGCGTCGATGCTCGCGAAGGTCTGTGCCCACTCGGCGTTGCGCGCGCTGCCGCCGGAGACCGCGCCGTCATCTGCGAGGAGAGCCTCGGTGCCGGGGATCGCGGGCACCGCGGCGGCGTCCAGTTCGGCGGCCAGCCCGCTCTCACGCGCGAGGTTGTGGAGGTGGCCGAGCAGCCCGAACCCGGTGACGTCGGTCATCGCGTGCACGCCGGCGGCCAGCGCCGCTGCGGACGCCTCCGCGTTCAGCTCGACCATCACCGCGACGGCGTCAGCGACCAGGTCCGCCCGGGCGCGTCCGCGCTTGGCCGCGGTGACGATCGCGCCGACTCCCAGCGGCTTGGTCAGGACCAGCAGGTCACCCGCGCGCCCGCCGGCGTTGGAGACGATCCGGCGTGGGTCGACCGTGCCGGTCACGGCCATGCCGTACTTCGGCTCGTCATCCTTGATTGAGTGGCCGCCGACAACTGAGGCGCCCGCGCCGGTGACCACGTCCAGGCCGCCGCGCAGGATCGCCGCCAGCACTTCGCTGCCCAGCTGCTCGAGCGGAAAGGCGACCACGTTCATCGCCGTGATCGGCCGGCCACCCATCGCGTACACGTCTGAGAGCGCGTTGGCTGCCGCAATCCGGCCGAAGTCGTACGGGTCGTCAACCAGCGGCGTGAAGAAGTCGATCGTCTGCACCAACGCCAGCTCGTCACTGAGCTCGTACACGGCCGCGTCGTCACCGGTGGTGGAGGAGACCAGCAGCTTTGGATCGGTCGGGGCCGGCAGCCCGCCGACTACCGGCAGCAGGTCCGCGGCGGCCAGCTTGCACCCACAACCAGCACCACTGGAAAGCGAGGTAAGCGGAATCCGAGCCTCGACTGCGGCCATCCCCTCAAGCCTACCCCTGCGGTGCTTGAATGCACAAAGCGGTTCGCGCGTCGGCGCTTGGATCGATTAAGCACGATTTTCGTGCATCTGAGCACAAAGCTCGTCAAGGCCCAGCGCTTTGTGCAATTCGACACCGCTCGAACCTGACGTAGTCGCCATCCGACCCGACCCTCGCCATCCCGGCGCGCTCCATCACCCGGTGAGAGGCGATGTTGTCTCTACGCGCGCGCCCGGCGACGGTGGTGACCGCCGGCTGGGCCGACAGCCAGCCGACCAGCGCCGCGACCAGCTCACTCCCATAACCCTGCCCGCGGTATGGCTCCGCGAGCCCGAAGCCGAGCTCGACCACGCCGTCCTGCGGCTCCCCGTGAACCCCACAGTCGCCGATCACCAGCCCATCACGGAATACGAACCAGCCCGGCGTGTGACCGCCGCGCAACGCCATCCGCAGGCCCGAGCGCGTATCCGCGTGCGGCCACCCCTCCCCGCGTTTGAGACCGGACAGGTCGCCGGCCACAACCCGGCGCGCAGTGTCGAGCGGGACGGGCTCGAGGATCAGGCGCGCGGTTCTCAGCTGGGCGGGCTCAAGCACCGCGATCACGGTCGCGGCTACGGTTCCGATTCCGCTGACGTCCGCCACCCTCAGCGGCCGCGCTGCGTGCGATCAGGCTGTAGAGCAGGCCGGCGACCACAGACGCGCCGATCAACACCGGCACGAACTGATGGACCAGCAGACCGACCACAAGCACCAGCGCCCAAAACGGTGGGATCGCGTTGCGCGCCATCCTGCGTTGTTCCAGGGTCATCCTGACCTCCGTGTTTTGGTCTCCCTCGACAACTCGCTGACCCCCGCGAGCCTTACGCGGAGCCTACCCGGGCCGTCAACGACGCTCGCCAGTAGCCTCACACGGGTGTCCCTCTATCCAGGCGTCCCGTACGAATACTCGGCTGTCGCCCACGGGCTCGTCTTTACCGCCGGAGCTTGCCCGCTGGATGACCACGGTGCGGTCGTCAACCCGGGCGACTACGAGGCCCAGGCGAAGCACACCGCCGAGAACCTGCTCGCGGCACTCCACCAGCATTCGGTTGGCGCCGAGTCGCTGTTGAAGACGACCGTGTTCGTTGCGGCCCAGGAGCGGAATGATCTGGTCCGCGTCTGGGACGTGGTCGCTCCGCTTCTTGGGCGCGCCCCCAGCACTCTGCTTGGGGTCGCGTTCCTCGGCTATCCAGGTCAGCTGGTCGAGATCGAGGCGATCGCACGTGTCCGCTGATGACTGGACCTCGCGCGTTCAGGCGCTGTGGGACGAGTTCGACTCCCTGGAGCCCGACGTTTTTGTCTCGCGCATGCGCGCGCTGGTAAGCGAGCGGCCCGAGGATGACGCCATCGCCCTGTTTGAACTCGCGGGCGCGTATGACAGCACCGGGGATGAAGCCCGGGCCGCGACGACCTACGAGCGCGTTTTCGCCGTGGGACCTCCAGAGGCCATACGCCGTTCGCTGACCATTCAGTACGCGAGCACCCTAAGGAATCTGGGGCGCGCCACAGAGGCGGTCGCCCACCTTGAAAGAGAACGGGAACGCACCTCCGACGTCCTGGATGACGCCGTGACGGTGTTTCTGGCGTTTGCGCTCGTCGACGCGGGCGCACCCGTCCGCGCAGTCGGCGAGCTCAGCGCGGCCCTCGGGACCGGCCTGCCCCAGTACCGACGCTCGGTCAGCGAGTACGCGCGGGAACTGCGCCAGCGCGACTAGGGCACATACGTCCTCGCCGGCGGCTAGCTTGAACACATGCGCCTGATCGTCGCCCGCTGCTCAGCGATCTACTCGGGGCGCCTCGACACGGTCCTGCCGGAGGCGCTCAGACTGCTGATGATCAAGTCTGACGGGTCTGTGCTGATCCACGCCGACCAGGGCGGCTACAAGCCGCTGAACTGGATGACGCCCGAGACGGTGATCGAGGAGACCGACGACGACCCGGTCAAGATCGTCGTGCGGAAGTTCGCGGGCAAGACCGAGGACCGGCTGGAGATCACACTGCATGAGGTGCTCTCCGATGTCGAGCATCAGATGGAGGCCCCCGATGCCGACACGGGACTCAACAAGGACGGCGTCGAGGCGCACCTCCAGGAGCTGCTGGCTGAGACGCCGCAGTGGTGCGGTGAGGGCCTGCGACTGGTGCGCCGCGAGTGGCCGACCGACATCGGCCCAGTCGACCTGATGTGCCGCGACGCCGATGACGCGTGGGTGGCCGTCGAGATCAAGCGGGTCGCAGGTATCGACGCGGTTGAGCAGCTGAGCAGGTATCTGGAGCGGATCCGGTCAGACCCGGCGTATGGCTCGTGCCGCGGGGTGCTGGCTGCCCAGCAGATCAAGCCCCAGGCGCGGGTACTCGCCCAACAGCGTGAGATCGAGTGTGTGACCGTCGATCTGGCGGTGCTGCGCGGCGAGCGTGAGCCAGAGCTCACGCTGTTCAACTGAGTTGACAATAAGCCACACACCGCGCACGCTCTGAAACCAGCCACTGCGGGTGAAACCCAGTATCGGCGGGGTTTCAGAGAAAACCCATTTCGGGCGGTGACATCCGGTTACGAACTTTGCAATTTTCCTTGCAAGAGGCAGGAATTTCGGGGGTCACGCCAACGCGTTACATAACCGTTGCTACCGTGCCGCTTCGCAATCGCGCCGGGGACCGCGCTTGGGATGGGTACAGCCTAATTGCGCTGCCCTGACCACGCGTGGTCATGAGCTACGGAGTTTCTCTTATGCCCAGTTTTGGACGACACACACGCCTGTCTGCAGCCGCCCTACTGACGCTCGCATGCGCACTCCTGGTCGCGCTGCTCCCGTCCATGGCCCACGGCCAAGGCCCCAGCCTGGCCCAGCTCAACTCCGCGCTGGCCGCCAACCAGATCAGCCAGCGCAACCTGGCCGCCAACATCACCGCGCTGAACGGTGAGATCGCATCCCTCAACCAGCAGATCTCCGTCGTCCAGGGGCGCGAATCGGCAGTTGAGGCCCAGCTGTCGGCCGACCGCACGCAGCTGGCGGAGACGAAGAACTCGGTCGCGGCTGAGAAGCTCCGCGTCAAGAAGCTGAAGCGCACGCTGAAGCGCGATCAGAAGGTGCTCGAGAGCCAGATCGTCGCCAACTACGAGAACCCGCAGCCGAACCTGGTTTCGGTCGTGCTCAGCGCCCACGGCTTCAACAACATGCTGAACCAGGTGCGCTTCCTGCAGACCGCGGAGAAGGCCCAACAGCATTCGATCAAGGTCACCCAGGCCGCCAAGCACGCCGCCGTCGCGGCGGAGCAGCGCCTGGTCAAGCTCCAGGGCCAGCAGACCCAGCAGACCGACGCCGCCGCGACTGAGGCGAACGCGCTGGCCGGCATGGGCCAGATGCTTGCCGGCCGCCAGGCAGCCGTCGCGGACGCACAGTCCGCGCGCCGCTCGGCGC
>JAFMRN010000145.1 GCA_017354065.1 Solirubrobacterales bacterium | reverse complement strand
CGGCGGGCAAGTTCCTGGCGGAGATCAGGACGCTGCCCTGCATCGTCGGCGGTGTGGACGAGGCCTCCACCGACCGGGCCGCGGCCGTGTTCTCGGTGTTCGGCGCCCCGATAGTGCGGACCTCACCGGTAGAGGCGGAGCTGGCCAAGATCTGGACGAACATCCTCCGCTACGCGACCTTCGCGCTGCCGAACCTGCTGATGATGGACTGCGAGCGCTATGACGCGAACGTGTTCGACGTGATCGACCTGATCAACCGGGACTACCCGCGCGGCGGGATGAAGGCGCCGGGCCTGACCGCGGGCACCTGCCTGCGCAAGGACTTTGCCTTCTCAGAGGAGCGCTCCAACGCGCCCGGCATGCTGATGGCCGTCTCCCGCGTGAACGAGTCCGTGCCGCTGTTCCTGGTGGAGGGCGTCAAGCGCCGGCTCGGCGCGCTCAAGGACCGCAAGGTCGCGGTCCTCGGCCTGACCTTCAAACGCGACACCGACGATGAGCGCGACAGCCTGTCCCCGAAGCTGATCCGGCTGCTGGAACGCGAGCTGGTCGACGTCGCGGTCGCCGACCCGCACGCCATATCGCCGACCGTCCCGCTGGCCGACGCGCTGGCCGACGCCGAGGTTGTGATCATCGCCACCAACCACTCCGAGTTCACCGGCGGCCAGATCCTGTCGGAGATCATCGCCAACGCCAAGCCCGACTGCCTGGTCGTGGACCCCTGGAACGCCAGCGGCTCCAACCAGGTGTTTTCCTACGCGAGTGAGGCCTTGATGCTCGGCAGCGAGCCGACGGGGCTTGCCACACACCCCACCACCCCACCTCAGAACCCTTGAGCAACCGTGTACTAGTAACTGGCGGCGCCGGCACGATCGGCGCCGCGGTCGTCCGCCGCCTGCTGAAAGAACCGGGCTTCGCGGTCCGCGTCTGCGACAGCCGCGAGCCGGCCGACTGGATCCGTGACTCCTGCGAGATCTTCCAAGGTGATCTCCGCGATCTGGCGGTCGCCTCAAAGGCGACCGAAAACTGCACCCATGTGATCCATCTGGCCGCGATCGTCGGCGGGATCGCCAACTTCCACAAGCTTCCCTTCACGCTGACCGAGCTGAACAACGCGGTCACGGGCACCGTCGCGCACGCGGCGATCGACCGCGAGGTGGAGCGCTTTGTGTACGTCTCCTCATCGATGGTGTTTGAGAACGCGACCGAGTTCCCGACCAGCGAGGACTACCTGCCCGCGTGTCCGACACCGACCTCGGCGTACGGTTTCTCGAAGCTCTCCGGCGAGGTCTACACGCGCGCCGCGCACGACCAGCACGGCCTGGCCTACACGATCTGTAGGCCGTTCAACGCCTATGGCCCCGGCGAGCATCCCGACCGTGACGAGCCCGGGATCGCGCACATGGTCCCGGACGTGATCGCGAAGGTCCAAGCCGGCCAGGCGCCGTTGCAGATCTTCGGATCGGGCAAACAGACCCGGACCCTGACCCACGTCGATGACATCGCCGACGGGATCGTGACCGCGATGACCCATCCGGCGGGGCTGAACCAGGACTTCAACATCTCGGCGTCTCAGGAGCTGACGGTGGCGGAGATCGCGGCGCTGATCTGGGAGGTCTGTGGCAAGGACCCGGAGGCGCTGGAGTTCGAGCATCTGCCGACCTTCAAGGTTGACGTGGTGCGCCGCTGGCCGTCGGTGGAGAAGGCGCGCGAGCTGCTCGGCTGGGAGGCGCAGATCGACCTGCGCGAGGGTCTCCGCGCCACCGCTGAGTGGCTCTTGGATGAGTGAACGTCCACCCGTTGCGATCCTCTGCGGCGGCCGGGGCACGCGGCTGCGCGCGGACGCCGCGTCGCTGCCCAAGCCGCTGGTCGAGATCGGCGGGCGCCCGATCCTCTGGCATGTGATCCAGATCTACCTGGCGCAGGGCTTTGAGCGCTTCTACCTGCTGACCGGGTACCAGGCAGAGGCGGTCGAGCAGTTCGCGGCCGCCACGGACTGGGGCAGCGCCCAGGTCGCCTGTATCGAGACGGGCCTCGACACCCAGACCGGCGGGCGCCTGGCGCGGGCGGCCGGAGCGCTGGGGGACGGCACCGTGTGTGTCACCTATGCCGACGGCGTGGCCGACATCGACCTTGCGGGCCTCCTGGCCCACCACCGCTCTGAGGGACGCAGTGCGACGGTCACGGTCGTACGCCCCGAGCTGCAGTTCGGGGTCGCCGAGCTGGCCGAGGACGGCGCTGTACGGGGCTTCATTGAGAAGCCCCGCTCGGAGCGCTGGGTCAACGGCGGGTTCTTCTGCTTCGAGGCGGGCGTGCTGGCCCAGATCCCGCCCGACGCGGCGCTTGAGCGCGGCCCGCTGAGCACGCTGGCCGCAGAAAGGCAGCTGAGCGCCTTCCGGCACCAGGGCTTCTGGAAGTGCATGGACACCTACAAGGACGCAGCCGAGCTGAACGACCTGTGGGCGTCGGGGGAGGCGCCGTGGAAGCTCTGGAACTGAGCGGCCACTCCGTGCTGGTGACCGGCGCGTACGGGCTACTCGGCTCGTGGCTGGTGGCCGAGTTGCTGGAGCGCGGTGCGCACGTGTGCGTGATCCGCCGCGATGAGAAAACGCGCTCCGCACTGTCAGAGGACCAGGTGGATGTCGTCAACGGCGACATCTGTGATGGCGAGTTGGTGACGCGCACCGTCGCCGAGTATGAGGTCGACAGTGTCTTTCACCTGGCCGCCCAGACGATCGTCGGAACCGCCAGCCGCTCACCGGTCTCGACGTTCGAGACCAACATCCGCGGGACCTGGCAGGTGCTTGAAGCGTGCCGTCAGCTGGGCGTCGAGCGCGTGGTCGTGGCGGCTTCAGACAAGGCTTATGGCCAGCACGCCGAGCTCCCCTACCGCGAGCAGCACGCGTTGTTGGCGCGCTACCCCTACGACGTGTCGAAGGCCGCCGCGGACATGATCGCCCGCAGCTACGCGCATACCTGGGGGCTGCCGGTGGCGGTCACGCGCTTTGCGAACCTGTACGGCGGCGGCGATGCGAACCCGTCACGCCTGGTCCCGGAGGCGGTGTCCGCGGCATTGGGCGGCCGGCCCCCGGTGGTCCGCTCCGACGGCAGCCCGCAGCGCGACTTCCTGTACGTGGAGGACGCCGTGAGCGCGTATCTGGCGATCTGGTCAGCGTTGGGGCGCGGCGCCGGCGCCGGTGAGGCCTTCAACGCCGGCAGCGGCCGCCCCCACCGGGTGCTGGACGTGATCGAGACGATCTGCCGCCTGGCAGGGACACGCGTGGAGCCGGAGATCCTCGGGAGCGGCACGCCGAGCGGCGAGATCGACCGCCAGTGGGTCGATCACTCCAAGCTGAGCGCCCTGACGGGCTGGCAACCGGCCGTCGAGCTGGAGGACGGGCTGGGCCGCACGCTGGACTGGTACCGCCGGCACCCGGAGTGGCTCTAAGTTTTGACGATCCCGTAGTGTGGGGCCGCGGTTGGGCGGACGTTCGCCCGGCCGAAACGAACCACGGGAAGGGAACATTGACTGAAACTCTCGGAATCGCAGGCAGCGGCACGATCGCCTCAGGCCTGGCAATCGTAGCCTCGGCAAGCACCGACGTCGTCCTCTGGGCACGCTCCGACGCATCCGTCGAGCGCGTCAACAAGGCGATCGCCAAGGGTGCGCCGCGGTTCGAGGGCGCGGACGCGGACCGGATCAAGGTCTCCACCAACCTCAGCGCGCTCGACAGCTCCACCTATCTGGTGGAGGCGATCGTCGAGGACCACGATTCCAAGGCCAAGCTGCTGGCCGACCTGGCCGAGCTGACCAAGCACCAGGGTGACGAGACGATCCTCTCGACCACCACCTCGTCACTGTCGATCGGCGAGCTGGGCAAGGCCAGCGGCCACCCCGAGCGCTTCATCGGCCTACACGTGTTCAACCCGGTCCCGATGATGAAGCTGATCGAGGTCGTGTCCTCGCCGGAGACCAGCGCGGAGACGAAGAAGCGCACCCTGGCGCTGTGTGAGCAACTGAACAAGGTCGCGGTCGAGACCCCGGACACGCCCGGCTTCGTCGTCAACCGCCTGCTGTTCCCGTACCTGTTCGACGCCGCCAACTTCCTGGCCGAGTCGGGGCTGGAGCCCAAGGCCGTGGATGACGCAATGAAGCTCGGCGCCGGCCTGCCGATGGGCCCGCTGGCGCTGCTCGACTACGTCGGCTTGGACGTGTCCAAGGCGATCGGCGACTCGCTGTCGTTGAAGACGCCGGCCAACATGGAGAAGCTGATCTCTGAGGGTGCGCTCGGCAAGAAGGCCGGCCGCGGGTTTTACGACTACGCCAAGTAAACCTTTAGCCGTAGTTGAGGTCTGGCGCCCATTCTCTGAGGCGCGACGTACCTCATAGCAGCACCTCCTCCCCAGAAGCGCGAGACCGGCCCGTCCCCAGCGGGCCGGTTTCCTTTAACGGCCGGGAGCTTTGCGAGAAGGGCTCCTATGTTGCACCTTTCTCGCAAAGGTAAGCCGCTTAAGAACGTGAAGCCGGCCCTTGCGAGCCGGCTTCATCTCTCCTCTCAACCACCGGGAACTTTTGGCGCGCCGTTTCTCACACGGCGTTCACCGGCTGCTGTTGTCACGGGATGGTAACAAGTGAGAGCAATATCACGCAAGCCGCCCGGCCCGGAGCCGGTCAGTCGGCCTGCTCGCCGTCAGGCTCGCGGCGCTTGACCTTCCGCACGCGGACCGCCTCCACGCGGTTCTGGCGGACCGCCTCAACGCGGATGTTGTGCCCGTTGGCGTCGATCTGATCGCCGCGCTTGGGCAGGCGCCCCAGCTCCGCGAACACGAACCCGCCGATCGAGTTGTAGGCGTCGGTGTCGACCGGCAGGTCCAGGCCGTAGTTGTCCAGGTCAGCGACCGGCACGTGCCCGCGGATGAACCAGTCGCCGTTGGCCAGCTGGCGGACGCCGCTCCCGTGCGGGTCGGTCTCATCGGAGATCTCGCCCACGACCTCCTCGATGATGTCCTCGATCGTGACGATCCCGGCCGTGCGGCCGTATTCGTCGACCACCACCGCCAACTCGGTCCGCTCGCGCTGGAGGTCTCCCAGCAGGTCATCCAGCGGCTTTGTCTCGGGAACTATCGGCGCCGCGCGGACGCGATCCTCAAACCGGGCCTCAGCACCGCGCTGGAGCATCACCTTGACCAGCTGGTTCACGTGCACGATGCCGCGGACCTGGTCCTCATCATCGTCCTCGACCACCACCAGCCGCGAATGCCCGGTGCGGACGCAGGTCTCGAGCCCCTCCCCGACCGTGGCGGAGATGTCGACTGTGACGACGGCCGGGATCGGCGTCATCACCTGGCGCGCCTCCTGTTCGTGGAGGTGGAACACGCCGGTCAGCATCTCGGCTTCCCCGCGGTCGATCTGGCCGCCGCTGTGGGAGGAGGCGATCAGCGCCTTGATGTCGTCGGGCGTGCCCTGGTCGGACTCCGCGTGCGGATCGGTACCCAGGGCCCGCACCATCCATTCCGAGGTGACGTTCAACGCCACGATCACCGGCTTGAACACGAGGATGAAGACGCGCATCACCGGCGCGACGCGGACCACCATCCCCTCGGCGTGCTGGAGCGTGTAGAGCTTCGGCACGATTTCACCGACCGTGCTCTGGAAGAAGGTGATGATCACGTAGGCGACGACGCCAGCGATCGCGGCGACGGCCCCGGACGGAGCCTTTCCGAAGATCTGCTTCAGCAGGTCGGCTATGGCGGGCTCGCCGAGCGCACCGATCCCGATCGACGCCATGGTGATCCCGACCTGGCAGGCGGCGATGTAATCGCCCATGGCATCCATCTGGGCCAGTGCCACGCGGGCCCCGCGCGCTCCGCGGGCCCGTTCCTCGACGATCGTCTCCAGGCGAGACTCACGCGAGCGGACCAGCGCGTACTCGGCGATCACGAAGAACGCGTTGACGAGCACCAGCAGCGCCGTCAGGACCAGCGCTAACGCGCTCACCGTGGAACCCCGCGGCGCCGCCACTCGGCGCCGAGCCAGAAAATGCCGCGGCCAGCGGCGTGCTTACTTCGCGATGGGTCGTCGTTCATATCAACGATGGAGAGACGCGCCTCCGCGGCCACGTAACCACTCCTGTCCGACGCGCCGCACGCTATCAGGCAGCCGAGCGAATTCAGGCAATTCCGTCTCTGTCATATCGTTCCATTCACGATGCGCATCATCAGCCTGGTCCCATCCGCCACCGAAACGCTGTTTGCCCTCGGTCTCGGCGATGACGTGGTGGGCGTCACCCACGAGTGTGACTACCCCGAGCAGGCGCGTGACCTACC
>JAFMRN010000144.1 GCA_017354065.1 Solirubrobacterales bacterium | reverse complement strand
AAGCTGGAGGGCACGATCTACACGGCCGCGCAGGAGATCGAGGCCGCCGGCGGGCAGGCGCTGCCGATCCTCGGCGACGTACGTGACGAGGACTCGATCAAGGCGGCGGTCGCCCAAACCGCAGAGCGCTTCAAGGGCATCGACATCGTCGTCAACAACGCCTCTGCGATCGACCTGTCGAAGTCGACCGAGCTGCCCGCCAAGCGCTTTGACCTGATGCAGGACATCGAGGTCCGCGGCACGTTCCTGCTGACCCGGACGGCGATCCCGTACCTCAAGCAATCGGACCACGCGCACATCCTGACCCTGTCCCCGCCGCTGAACCTGTCCGAGCGCTGGCTCGGCGCGAACGTCGGCTACATGCTCGCCAAGTACGGGATGACGCTGGCCGCGCTGGGCTTCGCGGCGGAGTTCAAGGGCGACAACATCGCCTCAAACGCGCTCTGGCCGCGGACCGTGATCGCGACCGCGGCCGTGCAGAACCTGCTGGGCGGGGATGCCACGATGGCCCGCTCGCGCACGCCCGAGATCATGGCCGACGCGGCCTATGAGATCCTGCGCCGCGCACCCCAGGAGCAGACCGGCGAACAGCTGATCGACGACGAGGTGCTGGAAGCGGCCGGACACACAGATCTCGGCAAGTACCAGCATGTTCAGGGCGCCGAGCTGATGACCGACCTGTTCCTCGACGGCTGAGTATGCTCCGCCGCCGGTGAGCGGCACTGAACTGAAAGCACTGGTCGCGCGCGCCTTGGCCGAGGACATCGGCTCGGGCGACGTGACCAATCAGGCCACGGTTCCGGCCGGAACCCGCGCCCGCGCGGAGATCACCCAGAAGGCTCCGGGCGTGATCTACGGGCTGGACGCCGCCGAGGAGACCTTCCGGCAGCTCGACCCGTACGTCAAGCCGATACGCACAGGCCCGGAGGGAACCTGGCGTGAGCCGCGAGCGCCCGTGCTGGAGCTGGAGGGCGACGCCCGCGCGCTGCTGTCGGCGGAACGGACCGCGCTGAACTTCCTCCAGCGCCTGTCGGGCATCGCGACGCTGACCGCCAGATACGTACGGGCGGTCGAACACACCGGTGCAAAGATCCTCGACACGCGGAAGACGACGCCGGGGCTGCGGCTGCTGGAGAAGCAAGCGGTCGCGGCCGGCGGCGGGACCAACCATCGCGTCGGCCTGTTTGACGCCGTGCTGATCAAGGAGAACCACGCCGCGATGGCCGGCGGCGTGGGGGAGGCCGTCGCGGCGGCACTGGCCCACGCGCCGGGGCTGCTGGTCGAGGTGGAGTGCGAGACCCTGGCGGAGGTCGAGGCCGCGATCAGCGCCGGGGCACCGCGCGTGTTGCTCGACAACATGGACACCGCGCAACTGCGCCAGGCGGTCGAGCTTGTCGGTCAGCGGGCCGAAACGGAGGCCTCCGGCGGCTTCACGCTGGAGACGATCAGGGCAGTCGCAGAGACCGGCGTAAACTTCATCTCAGTAGGTGCACTGACCCACAGCGCACCAGCGCTCGATCTCTCACTCTTGCTGGAGCCGTTGCGATGAACCTGCCCGTTCTGCAAGACAAGTCCGCGCCCGCGGGCGCGCCGTTGACGCTCGAGAACATCCCCGCGCTGCAGGCTGAAGTGAAGAAGCTGGCGGCACAACGCGGCGCCGTGATCCTCGCCCACAACTACCAGCTGCCCGAGATCCAACAGGTCGCTGACTACGTCGGTGACTCACTGGGCCTGAGCCGCCAGGCCGCCGCCACCGACGCGCAGGAGATCGTCTTCTGCGGCGTGCACTTCATGGCCGAGACCGCGTCAGTCCTGTCCCCGGACAAGCGCGTGGTGATCCCCGACGCCGACGCCGGCTGCTCGCTGGCGGACAGCATCACGGTCGAGCAGCTGCGTGACTGGAAGGCCAAGTACCCAGGGGCGGTCGTGGTGATGTACGTGAATACCACCGCCGCGGTCAAGGCCGAGACCGACTACTGCGTGACCTCCTCCAACGCCGTACAAGTCGTCAAGCACATCCTGGAGACCGAAGGCGAAGACACACCGATCCTGTTCGGTCCCGACATGTTCCTCGGCGCCTATGTGGAACGCACGCTCGGGGTGAAGCTCCACGTCTGGGACGGCGAGTGCCACGTGCACGCCGGTATCCGCCCCGATGACATCAGCGCCGCCCGCGAGGCACACCCCGGCGCCGACTTCCTGATCCACCCCGAGTGCGGCTGCTCGACCCCGGTGATGGAGTACGTGTCGGCCGGCGACGTCGACTCAGAGGGCGTCCACATGATGTCGACCGGCGGGATGCTCGACTACGCCAAGAGCCATGCCTCAAGCACCGACACCGCGATTGTCGCGACCGAGACCGGCATGCTGCACGGCCTGCGTGAGGCGGCGCCGGACATGAACTTCATCGCCGCCAATGAGGCGGCGTCGTGTCGCTACATGAAGATGATCACGCTGGACAAGCTGCGTGACGCGCTGGCGGGCCGCGGCGGCTCTGAGATCAAGGTCGACGCGGAGACCGCCGCGAAGGCCCGGATCCCGATCGAGCGGATGGTCGCGCTGGGCTAGCCCCATACGCAGCGATCGCCCCGGCGATCTTCCCGAAGTTCACGTCCGCCTGCCAGTTCGGCGGCCCGTCATCAAAGATCGCAAAGGCCAGCGTGTGCCCGTTTAGCGCCTGGCACCAGCCGGCCAGGTTCGTGACCGAGTCCAGGCTGCCCGTCTTGGCCTGGCAGCGGCCGACAGCCGGGGTCTTCAGGCCCATGCCCTTGGTCGTGCCGGACACGCCGAGCACCGGCAGCGCGCCGCGGATTATCCGGCCGGCGGCGGTCGGGGTCAGCTGGGTCAGCAGCGATACGATCTGGCGCGGGGTGGAGGCGTCGGTCTTGTCCAGGCCCGAGCCGTCATGGATCACCGCGTGCAGGCGGTAGCGGCCGTCGATGGTGCGCGCAATCACCGCCGCGCCGGCTGACAGCGTGCCCCAGCCGGTGTAGCGGTGGCCAAGCTGCTTGGCGAACAGGTCCGCGAACAGGTCGTCGGAGGGGACGTCCATCTGGCGCAGCATCGTCGCCATCGGCGGCGAGGAGACGCTCGCGAGCAGGCGCAGTCCGTGTGGGGCCCGCCCGCGCAAAGCGCGGGAACGCATCATCACCCCGGACCGCTCGGCCGTCTGCGCAAACACGTGCGCCGCCGTCAAGGCCGGGCCCATCTTCGCCAGGCTCAGGCCGTGGTCGTACACCAGTGCGCTCATCTGCCCGCCGTAATCACCGGGGTCGGGCCCGAACTTGGTGTGCGGCCCGCCGACTCGCGAGTCGAAGATCGACGCGTCCGGGTACAGGTACCCGCTGACCCGCCTGATCCCGGAGCGGTGCAGCTGGGCGATCAGGGAAGCTATTGAGGAGCCCTGGCCCTCCTCATAGATCCGCTGGAAGCCCGGGTCGCCGAAGGTCGGATCACCGTTGCCGCGCAGGTACAGGTTCCCGTACCAAACGCCGTGGGGCCCGAGATGGCCGCTGCCCAGCACCTGGGTGTGGATCACCGCGTTCGGTCCGACGGTCGCGAGCATCGCCGCGGAGGTGTAGAGCTTCTCCACCGACGCCGGCGGCCGCGCGAAGTTCGGGTTCAGGCTGTAGAGGTCCCGGCCGCTGGACACGTCGCGCACCAGGATCCCGGCGTGGGGGCCCAGAGCCCGCGCCAGCGAGCCGACGTTCCGCCGCAGCGCCAGCTCCGCCGCGGAAGGCCGCGCGGCCCGAACGGCCGCAGCCTTGTGCACGACGCGCGGGGTAGTGGAGGTCGGCCCGGCGACGGTCTGGGTCTGCTGTGTCGTCCCGCCACAGCCCGACACGAGGATCGCGGCCCCACAGGCCGCGATCAGAGCCAGGGACTTCCTACGCGGCTTCAAACTCCTGCACCGTGTGGGGTCCGACCACAGCGACCGTCAGCTCGTCCGCAATCGCGGCCGCGACCTCGCGCACCTGGTCGTAGGTGACCGCATCCAGGCGCTCGATCACCGCGTCGGGGTCGAAGTCTTGGGAGAAGACGATCGTCTGGGCGGCCGCGTGCCGCGCGATCGCGTTGGTGTTCTCGAAGGCGATCGCCCGGGCGCCGGCGGCAAACGCGCGTGCCCGCTCGACCTCCTCGGGCCGGGGACCGTCGACGCGCAGCTCTGAGACCACGTCACGCATCCGCCGGTACGCCTCAACGGCCTTGTCGGACTGCAGCCCGGCGGACAGCTGCAGCACGCCGACGTCCGCGTAGGCGTGGGGGAAGGAGCCGACCGAGTAGGCCAGGCCGCGCTGCTCGCGGATCTCGTCGAACAGGCGTGAGCCCATGGAGCCGCCGAGCAGCGTCGAGTAGATCGTCAGCGCCGCGCGCTGCTGCGGGTCGGTTACGTCGACCGCCGGGCGGTAGGACATCCGCAGGTGCGACTGCTGGGAGTCGCGCTCCTGGACCACGAACTTCGGCTCCAGCGCGGGGGCCGGCTCGTACGGCGGCGGGGTCTCACCGGATGCGAAACGCTCGAAGTAGCCCTCGAGCGCGCCGTCGTCGACCGCTTCGAGGTTGCCGACGACGAACGCGGCCGCGGAACCGGCGGCCCACTGGCGCCGGCGGAACTCGACGATCCCCTCACGCGTGAAGGTGGAGCGGAGGTGCTCCTCTGTGCCCAGCACGCGGCGGCCGAGCGGGTGGGAGCCGAACACGGCGCTGTCAATCAGGTACTCGGCCAGCGCCGCCGGCTGGTCCTCGGAGCGCGCGATCTCCTGGATCACCACGCCGCGCTCCTTGTCCAGCTCGTCCGCGTCGATCCGCGGGCGCCCGACGAAATCGGTCAAAAGATCGGCGGCGTCGAGCAGCTTCGTCGAGCGCGCCGTGATGTGGAAGGCCACGAGGTCGTGGGAGGTGTAGGCGTTCAGGACCGCGCCGGCAGATTCCGCGGCCTCATTCACGGCCTGGTAGTTGGCGTACTTCTCACCGCCCTTGAACACCAGGTGCTCGAGAAAGTGCGCCATCCCGTTCTCCTCGGGACGTTCGGTACGCGAGCCCGCGTCAAAGGCGACCAGAAGCGTCGCCGCGCGGGTTCCGGCTAGCTCAAGCTTGTGCAGCGGGAGACCGTTGCCAAGCACCGTGGTGCTGATCCGCGACATGCCGGATAACGGTAGCGCCGTGCGCGGCTGAGTCCGCCGCACGCGCGCGCGACGACCCCGCGCGCCGAACCCCTGTTCTTTGCAAAAACCCTTGCACGGGCGGGAAATTTCAGGGTAATCCAGGGGGTCCCGAGTACTGTCACGCACAGCTTATGGCCAATACTCAGCAGAGGTCCGGCAGCAGGCGGCGCTCCAAGTCGTCGGCCGTCGACCGACACACAACCCCGCGGCAGGCTCCGCGACTTCAGCGTTCGGCTTTGCCTTCGGCGCCCACGTCGCCGGATGGGAAGCCCCCGGTGATCGAATTCCGAGGCGTGTCGGTCCGCTACCCGAGCGGCGACATGGGCCTCGACCAGGCGACCTTCGGAATCGGTCGCGGTGAGTTCGTGTTCTTGATCGGGCCCAGCGGCTCGGGCAAGTCCACGCTGATGCGTTCACTGATCAAAGAGGTCGAGCCGACCGCCGGCGCGATCCGCGTGGCAGGGCATGACCTGCACGGGATCACGCGCCACCGCGTCCCGCACTACCGCCGCAACCTCGGTGTCGTGTTCCAGGATTACAAGCTCCTGCCGAACCGCACCGTGTACGACAACGTGGCGTATGCGCTGCTGGTGACCGGTCACTCGCGCAAGGAGATCCGCGCCAAGGTGCCGGACATCCTGCGTCTGACCGGCCTGTCGCTGAAGCTCCACAACTACCCGGATCAGCTGTCCGGCGGTGAGCAACAGCGCGTCAGCATCGCGCGCGCGTTCGTGAACCACCCGCCGCTGCTGCTCGCGGACGAGCCGACCGGCAACCTCGACCCGGAGACCAGCATCGACATCGTGCGGCTGCTCTACCGGATCAACCGGACCGGCACGACTGTGCTGGTCGCGACGCACAACAACCGGATGGTCAACAAGATGCGCCAGCGCGTGCTGGAGCTGTCCAACGGCCGGGTGGTACGTGATGAGGCGACCGGCCTGTACGCCCGCGACGAGTCGACGCGCGAGTTCGCACAGCGCCTGCGCAACACGCCGGAGACCCCGGAGTCAGTCAAGTCGGAGGAGGAGCTCGAGTCATGAAGCTCGGCTTCTTCCTGAAAGAGGCGATCCGCGCGATGCGCCGCAACGCGGCGCCGAGCTTCGCCGCGCTGGCGACGATCGTGCTGACCCTGCTGGTCGTCGGGGTTTCGATCCCGACCGTC
>JAFMRN010000362.1 GCA_017354065.1 Solirubrobacterales bacterium | reverse complement strand
GATACAGGCTGTGCACCTGCGGGTTGTTGGGCTCTGAGAACCCGTTGGTGACGACCAGGTCGCCGTTCTGGATCTGATCGCTGGCGCGCAGGTAGTTGACCTGCAGGGTGGTCGGGTTGCCGACCGCCGGGGACAGCGTGCCGGGCGCGAAACGCGAGCCGTCCTGGATGTTCACGCCGGCGGAGAACTTCGGCGCCGACAGCTCAGAGACGACCGCGTAGTTGCCCCCGACCGAGGACACGTTGCCGACCAGGCCCTCGCCACTGATCACCGGATCACCGATCTTGACCCCGGCCCCGCTGCCCTTGTCGACGCGGATCGTCTCGTACCAGACCTCAGGGTTGAACTCGGAGACGTTGGCGGTCACCGGCGCGTACTGGCCGAGGTTCAGGCGGTTTGAAAGGTGGTTCAGGGCCAGCAGCTGCGCGTTCTGGTTGGCCATCGCCTGGTAGCGGCCCTGCATCGAGCGCAGGCCGCTGACCTCGTGCTGGAGCTCGGAGTTCTGGGACTTGGCGTGCACGGTCGAGGAGACCCAGCCCGCGAGGTCGCGGACCGGCGAAAAGACCTTCGCGGCACCGTTCTGGATCGGCGTGAAGATCTCGACGATCCCCTGCTGGATCGAGTGCAAGGGGCTGTTCTCCGCTTCACCGAAGTAGTCGGTGAGCAGGATCAGCGCTATGACGACGAGGATGCCGATGAGGGCGCGTCGGCGCCGCACGTACTTGTCAGGCACGGGACTGCAATCTCCAAGGTCAGGTACTCCAACGGAGCTGCCAGGTAACTAGCAGCCCAACATAAGCTTCTAGTAGCGGCGACGACGGTTGCGGGAGCTCTTTGACGAGCGGTGGATCGCCTCGAACTCCTCCAGCGAGCGGCCTGAACCGACCGCCACGCAGGTCAGCGGCGACTCAGCCAGGTGTGAGGGCATCTGCGTCTCATGCCGGAGGCGCTCGTCGATCCCCTGCAACAGGGAACCGCCTCCCGCAAGCATAATGCCGCGGTCCATGATGTCTGAGGCCAGCTCCGGCGGCGTGCGGTCGAGCGTCTCCTTGACCGCGTCCGTGATCTGGGCGACAGGCTCTTCCAGCGCGCCGCGGATCTCTTCGCTGGTCAACACGACGGTCTTCGGCAGGCCCGAGACCATGTCCCGGCCGCGGATCTCGGCCTGGACCTCCTCGGACATCGGGAATGCCGAGCCGATCTCCAGCTTGACCTCCTCCGCGGTCTGCTGGCCGATCAACAGCTTGTACTCGCGCTTGACGTAGTTGATGATCGCCTCATCCAGCTCGTCACCGCCGACGCGGATCGACTGCGACACGACTATGCCGCCGAGGCTGATCACGGCGACCTCCGAGGTTCCGCCGCCGATGTCCACGACCATCGACCCGGTCGGCTCACCGACCGGCAGCCCGGCGCCGATGGCGGCCGCCATCGGCTCCTCAATCAGGTAAGCCTGGCGCGCGCCGGCTGACAGACAGGCCTCCTCCACCGCGCGCTTCTCAACGCCGGTGACGCCGGAGGGCACGCAGACCACGACGCGCGGGTGCGCCCAGCGGTTCTGGTGGACCTTCTGGATGAAGTGGCGCAGCATCTCCTCGGTGACCTCGAAGTCGGCGATGACGCCGTCCTTCAAGGGCCGGATCGCCGAGATCGTGCCCGGAGTCCGACCAAGCATCCGCTTGGCCTCAATCCCCACGGCGTGCACCTCACCGCCGCGCGAGTCAACCGCCACGACGCTCGGCTCGGACAGCACGATCCCGCGACCGCGCACATAAACAAGAGTGTTGGCAGTGCCGAGGTCGACGGCCATGTCGCGGCCGCCGAAGCCCGTCAGATACGTAAAGAAGCCCATGGCCGGACAGGAGATTAGACGGAAAGTCCTGCTATGCCGATCCTCGCAACAGGTCTGGCAGGAGATCAAGCAACGTCTGGACCGGCAGGCCCACGACATTCAGGTATTCGCCCTCGATCTCCTTCACCAGAGCCGCGCCGCGTGCCTGGATCGCATATCCGCCCGCGCGTCCTTTCCACTCGTCGCTGTCTAGATACCAGTTGAGCGTCTGCTGATCCAGGTTGCGCATCCGCACGGTGGTCACCGCCACCGCCGAGCGGACGCGCTCGTCGATCACACAAACCCCAGACAAGACCCGGTGTTCCCGGCCGCTGAGGCGCTCCAAAGTCGCGCGCGCGGCGTCCCGGTCGGGTGGTTTGCCATACACCTCGGGGCCCAGCGCGACGACCGTGTCGACCCCCAGGACCGCCCCGCCGTCGT
>JAFMRN010000023.1:5743-14950 GCA_017354065.1 Solirubrobacterales bacterium | reverse complement strand
CGCCCCAAGCTCGGCCACGGCGGCCGCGTCGGTGGTCGTGGCGGCGTCCAGGTGGCGGGCCACCGGGATCCCGGCAGCCTCCAACCGCGCGGCGACCACGCGCTTGTTGACGAGCTCGCGACGCGCTCTCAGGTCGGCGCTGACCCGTTCCCCGAAGCGGTCCAGCACGGCGTCGGGCACGACCTGGCTCATGCCCTCGGTCCAGAGCACGTCGACCAGCTCCTCGCGCTCGGGGTCCGGGCCGTCGCGGCCGGACACCAGGTCATCCAGCGTCACGATCCGGTGGTAGAGCAGCCGGTCGACGCAGCGGCTCAGCCGGCTGCCGGGGGTATGCAGCAGCCGCACGACCCGCAGGCCGCGTTTGCGCAGGCTGGCGGCGAGCTGATCAAACGGGCCGCGGTCCGGGTAGCCGGCGAACCAGACGGTCGGCACGGGCCGACGCTCCGCCGGCTTCTGGAGTCCGGAGAGGATCGTTTTCATCCCGGCAGGAGACAACGCGACTCCAGTCTAGGACCGGCCTCGCTGTGTGACGGAATGCACAGGCACCTAACTGACAGGTACCTAATCATTTGGTACCGTATTAGTCATGTCAGCTACAGCCCCCTCAGCGGCCGGGCAGCCGGCCCCAGAAACAGACAAGATCCCCCGCAAGGTATGGATCATCTCCGGCGTCGCGATGCTCGGCGCCGTGATGTCAATTCTCGACACCACGATCGTCAACGTCGCGCTCGCGACGCTCAGCAAGGAGATGCACTCCTCCCTGTCGTCGATCCAGTGGGTCGTGACCGGCTACATGCTGTCGCTGGCAGCCGTGATCCCGATCACCGGCTGGGCATCGCGCCGTTTCGGCGCCAAGAACGTCTTCCTGATCTCCCTCACCCTTTTCACCGTCGGCTCGCTGTTCTGCGGGCTGGCGACCTCAACCACCGAGCTGATCCTGTTCCGCGTGCTCCAGGGCGTCGGCGGCGGCATGATCATGCCCCTGGCCCAGATCATCATGGCCGACGCGGCCGGCCCCAAGCGCATGGGCAAGGTCATGGCGCTGGTGGCGATCCCGATGATGCTGGCACCGACGCTCGGGCCGCTGATCGGCGGCGTGCTGATCCAGTACACCAGCTGGCGCTGGATCTTCTTCGTCAATATCGTCGTCGGGGCAGTCGCGATCCCGCTGTGTTACAAGCTGCTGCCGCGCAACGCCGGTGAGCGCACCGACCGCCTGGACTTCCCCGGGCTGGCGCTGATCTCGACCGGCCTGGTTGGCATCACCTACGGACTGTCCGAGGTCGCGCCCTACAACAGCGTCTCCAACGTCCACGTGTACCTGCCCGCCGGCGTCGGCGTGCTCCTGCTGGCTGCCTTTGTGGTCCACGCCCTGCGCGCCCGCAACCCGCTGTTGAACCTGCGGCTGTACAAGCGCTGGCACTTCAGCGCCGCGAGCATCGTGATGTTCGCGCTGGGCGCCGCCGTGTTTGGCGCGATGATCCTGATGCCGCTGTACTGGCAGGACCTGCGCGGTTACAGCGTGATCGACACCGGGCTGCTGACCGGACCGCAGGGCCTGGGCATGGCGCTCGGGATGCCGATCGCCGCCCGGCTGACGGAGCGTTACGGCGGCGGGCCGGTGGCGCTGGTCGGCGTGATCATCACCGCGCTGACGACGATCCCGTTCGCGCTGATCGGCCCGCACACGAGCGTGCCGTATCTGGCCGGCGCGATGGTCGTGCGCGGTATCGGCATGGGCTCCTCCTTCATGCCAGCCATGACCGCGGCGTTCGCGGCGCTGGATCGCCATGAGGTCTCCCACGCGACCCCGCAGCTGAACGTGCTGAACCGCATCGGCGGGTCGATCGGAACGACGATCCTGGCGGTCGTGCTCCAGCGCGCGGAGGCAGGCGCCCACACCCCGACAGCAGCGGCGAACGCGTTCGGCACCGCGTTCTGGTGGTCGGTCGGGCTCGCGGCGATTGCGATCATCCCGTGCGTGATCCTGATGCGCGCTGAGGCGAGCTCCCGCCGTGCCGCCGCTGAGGCCGGCGAGGAGGACCCGGACAAGGCCGCGGCTGACAGCGGCGCCGTGGCCGAGGCGCTCGCATGAGCACGGCGGAGGCGAGCAACGCCTCAACGATGAACGACCCGGACACCCCTGAGGGCCGGGTCGGCATCGCCCTCAAGCACGCGATGGTCGCGCTGCGGCGCCTGCGCGGGCGCGAGACCCACCGCTCCGGCCAGCTGAGCTTCGCCCAGTACGGGCTGCTGTTCGGCCTGGCCGAGCACTCCCCGCGCTCCACCAGGGAGCTGGCCACCCACTCAGACCTCAGCCCGGCCACCGTGACCCAGATGCTCGATCACATGGAGGCTCAGGGGCTGGTGGCGCGGACCCGTTCGGAGGAGGACCGCCGCGTGGTGCTCACGGAGCTGACCGAGCGCGGCCGCAACCTGGTGAATGAGCGCCACGCCCAGATGCTGCCGCGCTGGCAGTCCGCGCTGGCGGACTTCAGCGCCTCAGAGCTGGAGGCCGCCGCGCGCGTGCTTCAGCGCCTGGGCGAGTACTTCGACGCGCTGGCCGACGAGTAACGCCGTGGCGCCGCCCCCTCGTTTGGCTTCGGGGGCGGCTAGTCGCGCACCGCTACCCGGAACGGCTCGCCCCTGACGAGCGTCCGCGCGACCGGGCGCGGACCGGCGGCGACCGCGGCACACCACACCGGTACAAGCGCACGCCGGTGCAGAGGGATGCCGTCACGCCTGGTGATCGTGGAGCGCACCGTGCCGGCCAGCGCGGCGCTCAGCGAGTCACCGGCGCGCGGATGCGTCTCACGCGCGAACCGGATCGAGATCACGCGAAAGATCGAGTTGGTAGCCGACTCCATGCGCCCGTCGCCGAGGCCCAGCTCACGTGCGAGCGACGACATGTAGCGCATGGTCAGCTCTTGATACTTGATCGAATCCTGTAGCTGGCGGATGTCGGTCTGATTCTCCGCCCGCATGTATGCGTTCTGACCGTGGATCCGATACTCGCCAAGGGCGTCGTCGCAGGAGGCCACGTGCCCCAGCAGGGAGGTCAGGTGCACCAGGTACCAGTCGGCGCCCGTGGGGCCGTAGTCCGTGGGAATCGGCGCGATCTGTCGCAGCGCAGTGGTGCGGAACGCATGCCCGGACGTCGGGGGGTAAACCAGCTGAAACGCGGAGCTCAGGGTCAGACTGCGGATGTCACCCGAGGGCATCTGGACGTCGAATGACGGGACATGCTCACCGCTCAGAGCTCCGCCGGCGTCGATCACGGCCATGCGGAACTGGATCCGGACGACCTCGGGGTACGCTCCCATCAGTTCGGCGACCCGACGGGCCGCGCTCGGACGCAGGCGATCATCAGCATCCAACACCATCACCGCCTCACCGGTGGCCCGCTCCAGGCCCGCGTTCACCGCGGAGGACTGCCCGCCCTGTTCCTTAAATACGGTGACGACCTTCTTATCGAACGTCGAGATGACCTCCCGTGAGTCATCGACGGAACCATCGTCCACGACGATGACCTCGACATCCGAATGGTCTTGGGCCAGCGCGCTCTCAATCGCCTCACCGACGTATCGACCATAATTGTGATTATTGACAATAATCGAAATTCTCAACGTGCCATCCCTGTGTGAGTAACGAGTAGTGATCGTTGAGGCCGCTAACGGGTCACAGCGTAACCGTTTTTTCGTACGGCGAGGACCGAGATTAGTCAGCGTGGAGCGACACGTTATCGAGCCACACCGTGCCGCCGTCATCAGCGAGCTGGAACTCAACCATCGAGTTGGAGCTCGCGATCTGCTGCGCGGGCACCGTAACGGAGTACTTACGCCAGGTGCCATCGAGGTTCACCGTCTTGGCTCCATAGGTTTTGGCTGCGTTTCGCTGCTGCACACCCGCCCCGATCTGACGCGCGTCTGAAGCCTTGGCCCAGAAGCTCAGCGTGTACTTGCGGTTCGTGTACAGCTGGATCCCCGCCTGGCGCCACTGCACGTTCGCCGGGCTCCCGGGCGTCGCTGTCGGCACCTGAATCTGGACCGATTTCGCCCCGCCCGCGGCTGTAGTGGGATCGAGGCTTGCGTTGGCGTCCGCCCCGTTGTAGCTCACCAGCTGCCACGGGTTGGCGTTGTAGAGCTTCTCGAAGCCCGGATCCTTGAGCAGGTTTGGCCCGGCGAAACCTCCGATCGGCTGGATCGGCTGACCGTCCTGGACCGCGCCGCCGAAGCTGTTGGACGTGTCGGCACCCTGGTAGTAGCCGTCGTTGATGCCCGCAGAGAACGCGTCTATCGACTGCTGGGAGCTCTCGACCGGATAGACCAACTCGTGCGAGCCGGCACCGTCGGCGGTGTCCTGCTCGTTGTAGTAGAGGGCGGCCTTGATCTGCTTGGAGTTCGGGATCACGTTCGTCAGCGCGTCGGTGATCCAGTCGGCCTTCTCCTGCGGATTGCCGTCAGGCGACTCATCCGAGGCGAACTCGGAGAGCATCATGGGTGCCGACGGGGCGGCATCCACCGCCTCCTGGTAGGAATCAGCCAGCTCGGTCGAGCCACCACCGTGCAGGCTGATCGAAAGCGACCACATGTTGTCCCCTTGATCATCGGGCCGGTCATAGGCGTCAAGGCCGGTCCAGTCGACGTACGGGCGCTGCTTCGGGTCCACACCCGATGGAAAGGTCTCCGCCGGCGGGGTCGCGTATCCCTGGCCCCAGCCGCCGTTGTTCGGCGCCCATACCCACGTGACGTTCAGAGCCGGCTTGCAGCCACGGGGCGGCGTGTAACTCCCGTCGGGTACGCAGTCGAAGATGTCGTGGATGTGCTTCCACATCGCTATGTAGTCAGACGCGGTGTTTCCCAGCCGGCTTCCCTGGCCCCAGTCGAACCAGCTGCCGTTGCCCTCCTGATCCAGACGCAGGAAGAACGGGTGCTGGTAGGCAGCTGCCGCACGGGCCCAGCTGTTGAAGTAGTCATCGAAGGTCCGGCACTGCCCGTTGGCATCGCAATACTGATGGTCCCCGGGGTTCTGGTCGCTGGAGTCCGGGCTGCCCGCCGGCAGGTCGGCGATGTTCGCGTCGCTCCACTGGCTCGGGTTCGGAGCGTCGCCCGGCGCGGAGGTCTGCACCGTCAACAACGGGATCGCCCCTTTGGAGCGGATCGTGTCGAACAGGCTTGCCGCCCCGCTGAAGTCAGTCCAGCCGTCATTGTCGTAAGGCGCCTGCGCCACCGGCATGATCGAAAGGCTGTGGTTCGCGACGTCCTGGCCGGTGAACACGGACCAGGGATCTGAGCCGTTGCCGGAGTCCGTCTGCGTACACGTGCTCGGTGATGCCTGGTTCTCCGCGGTGGACAGCGGCGGGTTCTCCTCACAACCGGACGGCATGTAGGGATCACCGTTGATCGAGCTGCCGATGGTCGCACCCCAGTAGATCGGACTGCTGGCGTCGGCCGCCGCCGCGCCGACCGTCAAGCTCGCGATCAGACACGCACCGACCAGTACACCGCGCCGTACCCACTCCGTTGGGAATTTCAAGTCAAGCCCCTTCTGCTTTTACCAAGCCACCCGTTTGGCGTAGGCGGCACTGGATACCAGTAGATCGCCACAGTGTCAATGTTATGTCCCGCACACTTCGAGACAATTCACACGAGCCTCACAACTCATAATTCGCCATCTCACCACCGAGCAACTGGTGAAATCACGCTTATGGGACATTGCGTGTGGGTCCTGTGTGCAGTACCGGCTCAATTCTTGGGCGGGGCGATCACGCCCCCGCTGAGGTTCCCGTAGAGGTTCTGCACGAACTGGTTGTTGTTGACGCCGCCGGCGAACGCGCGCTGAGCCGGGGCCTTGCCGTCGATCGGGTCGTTGTTCCAGTCGGGGGTCTCAAACCAGGTGAAGGCGCGCACCGCAGCGAAGTGAGGAAGTTCCTTCAGGAAGTCGCTGACCCACGCGGACTTGTTGCCACCGGTCCCGGTGGACCCGATCTCACCGAGCATCATCGGCTTGTCGGGTGCAAATGACTCGATCGCTTGGTAGGTGTCCCCGTAGGTCTGGCTGAAGGTGCTCCAGCGGCCGTTCCAGTTGCGCTTCCCGCGGTTATAGCCGTCCAGGCAGGTCCAATCGACGTACCCCCGCGCGTACATCGCCTTCAGCGAGCGTGCGACCCCGCGCACCCATGTGGAAGCGTTGCCGCCATTGCTCATCGGTTCGATGTTCGGGCACCAGACCCAGGTGACGTTGTTGGCGCCGATGTGCCGGAACACGTTCACGACGTGCTTCCACATGCTCAGGAAGTCCTGCGGGGTATTGGTGTGCTTGACCCCGTCGGAGCCGGTGAAAGAGTAGTTCACCCCAAACGGGAACCAGGTCCCGTTGAACTCCTGGTCCAAGCGCAAGAAGAACGGATGGCCCCAGGACTTGGCCGCCTTTGCCCACTGCGTGAGGTAGGCATCTTGTGAGCCATGAGCGATCGCGGCGTCCGTGAAGGCGGGGTTGTTCACTCCGGCGTCTTGCGAGGTCCACGTGTAGACGGGGATCACGCCGTTGCTGCGCACCTTCTGCAACGCCGCCGCCGGGAACGGACAGTAGTTGTCGTCCCCGCCGACCGACATCTGGCCCGTGCAGTAGGACTTCTGATGGCGCCACGGGTCGCCAAAACCGAGCACGCTGAGCCTGTGCCCGCCCGCGTCCCGACGTTCGAAATCGGTTACCGCGTTCCAGTCATCCGGAGCGGTCGTCCCGGTGAACTGGCTACCGATCCATGCGGCACCCCAGTAGACGGGATGGCTGGGGGTCGCGCGTACCGGCTTGGCAGGCTCTGACAACGTGGTCGACGCACCACCCGTTTTGCGCCAATAGGCCTTCACCGTGTAGGTGTACGTGCGACCGTTTGTAAGGGGTTGGTCCGTGAAGGAATGGCCAATCACGCCGGTCTTGACTCGGACACCGTTGCGGTAGATGTTGTAGCCGGCGATGCCGCGAGTGCCTGCTGGGATGGCCCAAGTCAGGCGGACCTGCAGGTTGCCGGCATGGGCCACCAGCGCGCGCGGCCCCGCGGGATGTCCGCCAGCTGCGCGCGAGTCAAGGACAGCATCGGCTGGCCGCCCGCTGGGCGACTGGTGGCCTAGCGTGCAAAGCAGGATTACCCCCAGCGCCAGCGTCGGCGCAACCCACCTGCCGTGTCGGAGCAACGTCTTCATCTCGCTCGCGCCCTAGCGGGAGCCCCGGCTCTGAGGAGCCAGCGTCGGGTGTACGGCTTCCGGCAACGCGCGCGTCCCGTTCGTCGCGAACAGCTCGCCTGTGACTCGCATGGGCACAGGGGATGGCGGCACAACCACCGACGCCCGGTATTCAGCGCCGGCCCGCAGGCGCAGGCGGCGACTCATCACTGCCTTGCGTGCCAGCGACACGACAAGCTCGAAGCTGCCCGCCTGACGCCGGTCGTTGGCCCCGGTGAACTGCACTTTGCGGGGTGCGACCTCCGTGGCCCAGAGCCGCGTGTAGCCGACGACGTGGGCGTTGCTGAGCGGAATCCGGGACGCGACCACCGCACCGACGACCACTGCGAGGACCACGGCGATTACGACCATGTCGCCTCGGTTCAGCGCGCGCACGACCGTGATCGGCGCAGCGCTTGCGGTGCGGTCCCGAGGCCGGTCGCGAACGGACTGTGCCAACGTCGCGCCTGCTGCGACCACGGACAGCAGGAACAGCGCCCAGGACCAGCGCCATAGGCCGACACCGGTCACATCCAGGAACAGCGCTCCGAAGACGAGCACGGCCAGGCTGAGGGCCGGTATCAGCATGAGTCGAGCAGAAAGCTCGAGCCGCGCGGCTGGAAAGATCGCTGATCTCAGCACGAACCCTGGTAGAAACAGGCCCAGCGGCAACGTGCACACAAGCCGCACGGCGGCCTGCGGAACGGTCGTCACGGCGACCGCGGCCAGCAGCGCGGCGACCACCGCGGCGCGCAGGTCCGGATCCCGCGGCACCCGGAGCAGGGCAAGCCTACTCACGGCCTACCTGCGAGGTCGTACACGGCGATGTCTCCGCTGTCATAGACGCGCGCCGCGTGGGCGTCGAGTTTCGTGAGCACGGAGCGAGGGCCCAAATGGAACGCCAACCCGGTTGGGGGAGCCAGTTGCAGATACATCCCTTGCACCCAGTCCCGTGCTGCCGGGGAGCGATCCAGTACGACGTAACGCACATGCTGGCGGCGGAAGCTCGCGGCATCACGCGCGGTCCAGTCGGTACCGGCCAGGACCGCCTCATTACCGACCAGGTAGCCAGACCCGAGGCCGTTGATCATCTGGCGTTTCCCGTCGGCTTGGAGGTACAGCGAGTCTGCCTCAATCGCGGCGAAAAGGCCCGGCGGTAGCGAGGCTGACCAGCGAGCGAGCGCGAGTCGCTCCGAATAGATCGTCCTGCCCCCGACCGTGATCTGCGTCGGCTGAGCGTTCCTGGACGCCGCCGGCCAGGCGGTGATCACGCCCCCGATCACGCACATCGCAGCGACAAGCGCCACTCCGGCGCGCCCCGCGCGCCGGCCCCAGATCACGCGGTGGTATCCGAGACGTAGGGACCCGATCAGGTATGCGACCCCAACGAACAGATACTCGGCACCCCGGTCGGCGATCTGCCAGACGTTCGGAAAGACCCGCGCGGCGGTGGCGGCGCAGAACGCGAGAGCACCGAGGACGAACACCACCAGCATCTTTTCCGAATCGGGACCGCGCCAGGCTTTCCGCCACCCGAGTGCGGCCGCCGACACCAGCAGAACCGGTTCGAGTAGCGCGATGATGATCTCGCCCGGCGTGTTCGACGCATTGGCACCGCCGTAGGTGTGCTGACCACTGAACGGAGCGTGCGCCTGCGTCGCACCGGTGAGGGTCTTCAGCGTGCTGACCAGCGCGGCCTGGATCGCGGGACTCAGATAGCCGACCGTTTGGCTCGCGACGAACATGAGCCAGGCGCCGATCACGACGAACGCCAGCACTGCGAGGGGCCATACCGGGCGCGCCTTCCCCAACTTCAATGTCGGGACCCGCCCAGGAAGCCTGATCCCTCGCAGGGACATGACCGCCAGCACGAGCATCATCACGTAGGAGGTCAGATGGTGCGTCGGCACCACGGCCAGCATCACGGTGACAGCAACGACGAGCCAGCCTCGGGCCTCCGACCGCTGGCCGGTGCGCTGGCGCGAGG
>JAFMRN010000023.1:0-5733 GCA_017354065.1 Solirubrobacterales bacterium | reverse complement strand
CAGCGCCGCCAACAGCACCAGGAACAACGGTAAGGCGAGTGACTCGTAAGCAAACGCGCCCTCAAAGAACAAGGTGTTGGGGTTCGCCAAGCTGAAGACCGCTCCCAGCGCACCGACCGCTGAGGATCTGCTCACCGCCGAGAACAGCGCGAACTGGGCGCACAGCGCGGTAACGCGGATGATGCCGACGAGGATCGTTCCGGCCGCGAAGGGAGAGATCCCGGCCAGCATCGCGATCGCGGAGGCCGTCCCCTCGAGCCCGGGGTAGTCCGCCGACACCGACAGGCCGGGATTCGGACTGTAGAGGTGATGCGTGGCGAGGATGTTGTTCAGGTTCGTCAGATGGAACAGCTCATCGACAACCGTGAACGTGAAGGGGCTGCGCACCACCTTGACCAGAAAGAAGGCGACACCGGCCACGGCGACCAGCGCCAGCCGCTCAGCTGTTCCGGCGCGCGGATCGGTGACGCGGTATGTGATCGGTCCGATGATCAGCGCCACCCCAGCCCAGATCAGGAACGGGGTCGGCAGCAGGGCAGCGCGCGACAGGTCCTCGCCCAACGCCACTATCGCGAGACCCACGGCGGCGGCGAGCGCCACCCACGCACCGGGATGCGGGAGCCAGGAATTGGCGCCGGCCGCCCTTGGCACACGGGCCGTACTACGACCCTTCGGTGACGGTAGGACCGCTACCGCCCCTGTCATGAACGTCACATCTCCCCCGCGACGCACGACGACTCCCTGCACCCCAACGACATGTTCACGTGTCCGTCCGATCCCCCTGCGATTGCCCTCAGCCCAGCATACTACTTTTCGGGTCCGTGATACCTATAGGGGTCTTACACGCAGGGGCGACGGCTGGCGTCTGAGACACGCGATCAGTTAGCATCTCGGCCGTGGCGTCGCTTGGGGTAACTGAAACGCCGGACCAGGAGCCAGCCCCCGGCCAGTCATACGAGGGTCAAGCGCCGACGACGTTCGCGGAGTTGCGGCGCCTGTGGGAAGCGGATCTGTACCGCCTGGAGGGACAGACCTCGGCCGCTGCCCACGTCAAGCACTTCCTGCTCACGCCAGGGTTCGCGTACATGTTCTATCTGCGCCTGAGCGTCTACCTCTCCGCCAAGCGCGGGGCCGGCCGCCTGGCGTACTTCGCGGCGCGCGTTCTACTGCGCCGCCAGACCTACCGGCTGGGGATCATCATCCCCTACGACACCCAGATCGGCCCAGGCTTCTACATCGGGCACTTCGGCGAGATCGTGGTCAACGCGGACGTCCGGATCGGCCGCAACTGCAACATCAGCCAAGGGGTGACCCTCGGCCTCAAGGCGCGCGGGAAGAACGCGGGCAGCCCTGTTATCGGGGACAACGTCTACATCGGGCCGGGCGCGAAGGTGATCGGCGGGGTCCGGGTCGGAGACAACGTCGCGATCGGGGCCAACTGCGTGGTTACCAGCGACGTACCGGACAACGCCGTCGTAGTCGGCGTTCCGGGCCGCGTGATCTCTTCAGCCGGCTCAGAGGGGTACATCAACTACGCCGTCTGACCGCTGGCACGGCGAGGCCGGAGCCCCGCCGTGCCGGTAGCGCGAGATCAGCTGACGTGCAGCGAAACGCGGATGATCCGCGTGTTGCCCTTCGCCGGTGCCAACTTGAAGGCGAGGACGGAGTTGTTGTCGCGGATCCTCTGCGGCTTCACCTTCACCTCATAGCGATGCCATGAACGTGACAGCGTGAAGCGCTTGCTGGCGTACGTCTTGTGGGGGCTGTGGCTCTGGCTCAGACGGACACTGATCTTGCGCTTGCTCGCCGACTTGGCATAGAAGCTCAGGGTGTAGCGGCGGTCTGATTCGAGCTTGAGCCCGCTGCGGACGAGCTCGACGCTGGCGCGTGAGCCCGGGATCAGGTTGCTGACCTTGAGCGCCCGGTCCTTGCTAACCCGAGCCTTGGCCTTGCCGCGGCGAGTGCCCGCGGCGCGAGTGCTCGCGGTCTTGCTCGGGTTGCCCGCCGCGCCGCTGGCTGCTGAGCCGCTCGCCGCCGGACCGTTCGTCGCCGAGCCGCCGGCCGTTGAGCTGCTGCTTGAACCGCTGCTCTGCCCTTGGGAGCCCGAGTCATCGACCAGGTTCGGTCCGTTGAAGCCACCGATCGGCTGAATCGGCTGACCGTCCTGAACAGCGCCGCCGAAGCTGTTGGACGTGTCGGCACCCTGGTAGTAGCCGTCGTTGATGCCGCTGGAGAACGCGTTTATCGACTGCTGCGAGCTCTCTATCGGGTAGTTCAGAGCATGCGAGCCCGCGCCGTCGGCGTTGTCCCCCTCGTTGTAGTAGAGGGCTGCCTTGATCTGGCTCGCGTCCGGGATCACGCTCGTCAGCGCTTGGGTGATCCAGTCGGCCTTCTCCTGCTGATTGCCGTCGGTTGACTCGTCGGAGGCAAACTCGGCGAGCATCATCGGCGCCGACGGGTCAGCGTTGACGATGTCCTGGTAGGAGTTGGCCAGCTGCGTGTTGCCGCCGCCGTAGAGGCTGCTCGCCAGCGACCACATGTTGTCGCCCTGGTCGGCTGGCCTGTTGTAGGCGTCGAGGCCGGTCCAGTCGACGTACGGACGCTGATCCGCATCCACACCTGAGGGGAATATCTCGGTCGGCGGCTTAGCGTATCCCTGACCCCAGCCGCCGTTGTTCGGCGCCCACACCCACGTGACGTTCGTCGCCGGCTTGCAGTCGCTGGGCGGCGTGTAGCTCCCGTCAGGTACGCAGTCGAAGATGTCGTGGATGTGCTTCCACATCGCCACGTAATCGGAGGCGGTGTTCCCCAGCCGGCTGCCCTCGCCCCAGTCGAACCAGCTGCCGTTGCCCTCCTGGTCCAGGCGCAGGAAGAACGGGTGGTTGTAGTTAGCTGCCGCGCGAGCCCAGCTGTTGAAGTAGTCGTCGAAGCTCCGGCACTGCCCGTTCGCATCGCAGTACTGATGGTCTCCGGGGTTCTGGTTGCTGGAGTCGGGGCTGCCGGCCGGCAGGTCCGCGAGGTTCGCGTCAGCCCACTGGCTCGGGTTCGGAGCGTCGCTCGGGGCGGAGGTCTGCATCGTCAGCATCGGGATCGCCCCCTTGGAGCGGATCGTGTCGAACAGGCTCGCCACGCCGTTGAAGCTCGTCCAGCCGCTGCCGTCGTAGGGCGACTGTGACAGCGGCAGGATCGACAGCGAATGGTTGGCGACGTTCTGGCCGGTGAATACCGACCAGGGATCCGAGCCGTTGCCGGAGTCCGTCTGCGTGCAGGTGCTTGAGGAGGAGGCGTTCTCCTGCGTGGACTGCGGCGGGTTCACGTCGCAGCCGGCGGGCATGTACGGGTCGCCGCCGGACTGGCTGCCGATCGTCGCGCCCCAGTAGATGGGGCTGGCACTTGCGGGAGACGCACAGAGCGCCGGGCCGCCGATGGCACATGCTGCGAGGAGCGCAGCGCGCGGCGCCCACTTCGGTCCGTAATTCAAGTCAGCCTTCCTTGCCGTTTTCGAAGTCTTGTTCAACACGGGGCGGACAGTAATAGGAGTCGTTCACCGGACTGTCAACCCGAGACTGGGTGTTATTACAGCAGGTTCACAGACGCGTGTCCGATGCCACAAATCCCCGTGTTTACAGGCGATTCGGGCGCTCTGAGGCGATCTCCCTTAGACATCAGCCCTGCTCCACGGCACTTGTGTCTCTTGTGTCTGAACGTACAACGGACGTCCAATAGTCTCCTTTAATGGTAGACGCCAGATCGCATCGGCGTCTTAACAGCGCCCCCGGATCGGGACACGCAGCAACGCGAAGGCGGTCGCCTGCCTCCGGGTTTCGGCTTGACATCCAGGCCCCCCCCTGTCGTACATTGCTCCGCCAAATAATGCATTGATTGGGGGACAGATGAGGAAATCGTCGTTGTGCATGCTCGGCACGATGCTCGCGATCGTCGTGTTGAGCACCACCACATTCGGGGCAGCGCGCGCTGCCGCCGCTCCGATCTACTGGGGCGCCCACATAGGGAGCAATACCGCCGGCGATCCGTACATGCCGAGCGGCTGCAACGACGTTCCTCCATGGTCCGAGTTCACGTACGAGAACGACTCGACACATACCACCTGCACGCCTACGACTTCTGGAAAAGATTCAGATCCGTGGACGGTGTTCACCGGTCCCAGCGTGGCGAACCACAGCCTTTCCATCCTTCCGCTCGGTCAGGTCTGGTATCAGAAGACCACCTGGAACCCGAGCGGATGGCAGGACTTCACAACCTTGGGGTTGGACAAGCTGTTCGACATCGTCCGGTCGAACGGCGCAATACCCATGTTCACGTTCCAGTCCTCCCCGCCATCAGACGCCCCTAACGCCGCCGAGTGGACCGACGCGAACATAGCCGGGCTTCCTTCGGGCAGCTCCGGATCGAGCTCCCAGAACCCCGGTGATCACCAGTACTGCGACAGCAGCGGAGCATGCAGGACCTTCGACGACTACCTGAACTCGTTCGCTCGTGAAGCCGCTGCCTACGGGCACCCGTTCTTCATGCGCCTTGACCAGGAAGCAAACGGAAGCTGGTTCCCTTGGGGTGAGAACAGCTCGCTGGGGAACACCGGCTCGGACTTCATCGCGATGTGGAAGCACGTGCACGACATCTTTGACTGCGTGGCCGACACGACCTACACGCCTCCGTCTGGCTGTACTCCCGCGCTGAATGTGACCTGGGTATGGTCACCGAACATCGAGGGTAGCCCGTCCGACCCGTCCGGCGTACCGTCCGTTAGCAGCGTTTTCCCAGCGGGTGTAGACGCCGCACAACGTCCCTACGTCGACTGGACCAGTCTGGACGTCTACAACCATGTGCTCGGTCAGGGCAACGCTAATTGGCCGCTTTCCAACCTGCTCAAAGGCGGTGGTCCCACAAACGTTGGGGATTCCTATGACGATGTCGTCAACCTTGCTCCGTCAGCTCCGATGATGCTTGGCGAGTTCGGATCAGAAGAAACGCCCAGCGGCGGCACCGGCGGAACCAAGGCCGACTGGCTGACAGCAGCCCTGACCCAGACGATCCCCGCTCTCCCGCAGATCCGCGCCGTCAACTACTACAACATCCAGGATCATTACAAAGGCGGCGCCCTGGACGGAGACCTTCAGGACTACCCGATTGAGAGTTCCGCCGCCGCGACCAGTGCGTTTGCCTCTGGGATCAATTCCGGCTACTACCAGGGCGCGGACACGTCCGACTCATTCAGTGGCGCCGTCAACGACGGGCAGCCGATCCAGGCGATCGGCGGCTTCACAGGACCGAACCTCCTGAGCAACGCCTCGTTTGAGAGCGGCACCTCGGGGTGGTGGCTGTCGAACAGCGGCGGCGCCAACGCGACACTGAGCAGCGACTCATCCACCAGTTCCAGCGGCTCCGCATCAGCGAAGGTCGCGGTTACCACGGCGACCCCGGGAACTCCCTGGAACGTGCAGTTCGGGTCCTCCCCGGTGCAGCTGTTCTCCGACCGCGCCTACACGGTCACGTTCTGGGCCAAGGCATCCGCAGCACGAACGATCACCGCGGCCGTCCAGCAGTCCGCTAGCCCGTGGACCAACTATGGGTCCAAGAGCTTCTCCATCACGACCGCATGGAAGAAGTACAGCTACACGGTCCCGGCGCAGAACATCCAAGACGCTGCCACCTACCTGAACTTCCAGCTGGCCCAGTCAGCCGGCACGGTCTGGTTGGACGACGCATCGCTGC
>JAFMRN010000143.1 GCA_017354065.1 Solirubrobacterales bacterium | reverse complement strand
CCAGATGCCGTAGTACAAGGGGGCTGCGCTGAGCTGGTCGGCGTTCAGCGCCGACTGGTCCGGGGCGCAGAAGGCGGCGTACCAGCGGTAGGAGGTGGTGTACCCGGTTGGTGAGGTCTGGAAGTTGCCACAGACCTGCGCCGTGCTGGTGTGGAAGTTCATGCTCTGGACGCCGTCCTGGGCCGCTTGGAGCTGGTAGTCCAGCGACCACAGCGCTGACGCGTACGTGTTGGAGACCCCGGCGCAGCCGCTCTGGGCCTCGCTGTTGGTCTCATTCAGCACTGCCGGCATGCCGTCGTTCAGCCCGCCCACGGCGGCGACGTAGTTCTGCAGGACGCTTTGGCGGTTGGCGTACGTATTCGCCGACAGCAGCCCCGGGGCATCCAGACCGCAGCGCGCGCTCTCGTAGTTGTGGGAGGTGAAGTTGGCCATCATCTCCCGCGGGTTGACCGAGGTGTCGGCTTGCAGCGCGGACACCATGCCCGGCACGTACGTGCTGGTGGTTTTTGTCGCCGAGGGGCCCACGACCTGGACATGGCTGCCAGCGTCCGCGGCGTTGATCGCGTCGTAGTACTTGACCATCCACGCGTGATACTGGTCCGGGGTCAGGCTGGTGACGAGGTTGGACTCGTTGCCGACCTCAACCGCCTGCAGGTGGCTGCCGAGCGTCTTCTTGACCGCGACTGCGTATGCCACCGCCTGATCAAAGGGGACCGTCAGGCTCGAGCTGTCGGTGTTGATCACGGACTTCAGCGGGACTGCGACGGTGGCCTTCCAGCCGGTGGCGTCCAGCAGTTGCTTGAGGCTGTCCAGGTCGGCCTGGTTGACGGTGCCGCCGACGGCCTGCGCGGGCGCAGGGGTGTTCTGCGCGGAGCCGAACGCCGGCCAGATGTCGTCGACGGAAAAGCCGCCGACCCGGATCAGTCCGTGCGGCCCTAGCGTCCGCAGCCAGTTGGTCAGCAGCGGCGCGTTCAGCGACCCGTTTGCCAGGTCGGCCGACTCAACCGAGAACCCCTGGTTCTTGCCGGTCAACCCGGTGCCCGGCGCCCCGTTGGTGCTCGGCGTCAGCGTGAACTGGCTTGGCGCAGCCGCCGTGGCGCGGCCCGGTAGCGCGAGCGCCGCCAAGCAGAGCAGGGCCAGGCCGATCAGCAGGCGGGCGCGCGCACCTATCCTCATGTTCATCAGGCCAGGCACAACTATCAGTAGCTACAACGGTACTGCCCCGGGCGGGTTTCTCTGCTGGTCGTATGTCTCGCGGGCTGTATCAACGTCGCGCATGTGCGCCTCGGCCCATGCTTTGAGGTGGCAGATCGTCTCGAGCAAGGAGTGGCCGAGCGGTGTCAGTTCATAGTCGGTGCGGATCGGCACCGATGGCGTGACAGTCCGGCTGAGCAGGCCGTCGCGTTCGAGCTTTCGCAGCGTCTGCGTGAGCATTTTCTGGCTGACGCCGCTGATCTTTGTGGAGAGCTCGGTGTAGCGCATTCGGCCGTGGGTTCCGAGTGCGGCGATGACGAGGCTTACCCACTTGTCGCCGATCGTGTCGAGCAGCCGTCGGCTCGGACATGAGGCGTCGAAGGCGTCGAAGGTGTTCGTATCGGTGGTCGTAGTGCTCACGGCGTACCTCCAAGTGTGTACGGCACTTCAAAGTGCCGTCTTGCCAAAAGAGAGTAACTAACTGATAGTTGGGTGCCAAGCACATTCGAACCCCAAAGGAACGTCTTCATGCACGCACTGATCTCCCGCTCCAGCGACCCCATCCCCCGCTGGGAGCAACGCGACCCGCCCGCCCTCGCCCCCGACGAGGTTCGGGTTGGGGTGGCAGCTGCCGGGTTCACCTTCTATGACTCCGTCGCCGCGGCGAACCACGAGTTGCTGGGCCTGCCGGAGGTGATCGGTCTCGGCTTTGACTTCGCCGGCACGGTTCTGGAGGTCGGGAGCGAAGTCCGTCAGCCGGTGGTCGGCGCGCGCGTGGCCGGGCTGCACGGCGATGTCACCGCTCCCACGCGCGCTCATGCGAGTGAGGTGGTGGTGTCGGCTGGCGCACTCGCTGAGGTCCCGGCCGAACTGTCGCTGGAGTCCGCCGCCGCCGCCACCCTCAGTGCCATCACCGCGCGCCAAGCGCTCGACCTGCTCGGGGCCAACCGGGGTAGGTTGCTCGTGACCGGCGGCCAGGGTGCAGTCGGAAGTTGGGCGATCGTGCTCGCTAAGCGGGACGGTTGGGACGTTGCTGCCCTCGTCCGGCCTGGTACCGAGCCACTCGCCCGTGAAGCTGGCGCAGGCAAGGTGCTGACCGAGCTCCCCCAGCAGGCTTACGACGCGGTGCTGGACGCCGCGGCGTTGCAAGCGGCGGCGCTCGGGGCGCTCCGCGACGGCGGCCGCTTCGTCGGGGTCAAACCCGGCCAGCCGGTCGCCCCCGAGCGCAAGATCAAGACTAAGTTCGTGATCGCCCAGCCTGATGGCGCGGCTCTAGCGGGACTGCTTGGCCTGGCCGCGGCCGGCGAGGCGCCGGTCCGAATCGCCGCGTCGCGACCGTTGGCAGATGCCGCCAGCGCGTATGCTGATGCCAACGCCGCGAGCGGTTCGCTGGGACGCTGGCTGCTCGTGCCCAACTCAACCGTGGAGGCGAATCAATGAGCGGGTCAGCTGAACCCAATCCGGATGAGCCGGTCGCCTGCGAGCTCACGCCAGGTGACCATCGAAAACAGTCACAGCGTTGGGCCGGCTTGGTGCGGGATGCCGGGCTGTCTCAGGAGCGGACGCCGGACGGGATCCTCTTGCGCTTTCGTGCCGATCCCGCCGTGGAGCGCGAACTGGAGGCCCTTGTAGCGGTCGAGAACGAATGCTGCGGCTGGGCACGCTGGCAGGTACGGAATGACCGAGACGCGGTAGTGATGCAGGCCAGCGCCAGCGGGTACGGGATCCAGACGCTTCACCAAATGCTCGATCGCTCCGCTGGTTGAGCTTCAGGTCTCGTCGCGCTCCGCCCACTCCAGCAGCGGTGCGATGTCAAACACGGCGTCGTCGATCCCCGCGTGCAGGTCGCCGAGGCGGGCGTAGCGCTCCGGGACGGTCGCGATCGTGTGATCGCGCGGGTTGAGGTCGGGGAGCTCGTCCCAGGTGAACGGCGTTGAAACAGTTCCTAATTCATTTCCGCGGACGCTGTATGCGGCGGCGATCGTGTGATCGCGCGCGTTCTGGTTGAAGTCGACAAACACCAGCGTCGGGTCGCGGTCCTTGCGGAACCAGACGGTGGTCGCGTCCTCCGGGCAGCGGCGTTCGACCTCGCGCGCGAAGGCCAGGGCCGCGCGCCTGACGTCCTCAAAGCCGTGCTCGGGCTTGATCCGCACGTACACGTGCAGGCCGTGGCCGCCGGAGGTCTTGGGGAAGCCGGTTGCGCTCAGCTCATCGAGTAACTGCTGGACGACGCCGGCAACGCGGCGGACGCGATCAAACGGGCACTCGGGCATCGGGTCTATGTCGATCCGCCACTCATCCGGTTTCTCAGTGTCGGCGCGGCGTGAGTTCCACGGGTGAAACTCAACCGTTGACATCTGTACCGCCCAGATCACCTGGGCCAGCTCGGTCACACACAGCTCATCAGCGGTGCGGCCGAAACGCGGAAAGTAGATGTTGACCGTCTCGACCCAGTCCGGCGCCCCCGCGGGAACCCGTTTCTGGTGAACCTTCTGTTCACCCACCCCTTTCGGAAACCGGTGCAACATGCAGGGCCGCTCACGCAGCGCGTTCACTATCCCGTCGCCGACTGACAGGTAGTAGTTGGCCAGGTCCAGCTTGGTCGCGCCGGTAGCGGGGAAGTAGATGCGATCCGGGTTGGTGATCCGGACCCGCCGGCCGCTCGTCTCGATCTCAACCGCCTCAGCCACGCGCATAGCATCGCAGCCCTGGAACTTCCCAACCCCCGTGGCGTGTGGAGGGGGTTGGGCGGCAACCCGGGCTGAGCAACGCAAACCGCGCGAACCCCCCTGAGTCGGCGCAGGGTTGGGAACTTTCAGGGAAGCTGCGGTGCCACCGTCCTGCCGAGCAGCTCCACGAACTCGACGTCGTCGTGGGCGAGGTGCTGGCACATAACGCGGCTGACGCCGGCCTCGGCCAAGGCGTGGAGCTTCTCCAGCGCGTCATCGACCAGGCCGACTACCCACGCGGGATTGATGTTGGCGCGGAAATCCTGGACCGAGACGCCCTGTGCGGCCGCCACTCTGGCGATGCGCGCATCTAGGTCGGACTGGTCGCTGCCGATCAGCACCAGCGTCATGACCGACAGCGGCAGCGGGCGGGTGCGGCCTGCTTTCTCCGAGGCTGCCTCCAGGCGGCCGCGGCGCTCACGGATCTCAGCGAGGGTCGGGAACACGGTGTTGTACTCATCCGCGTAGCGGGCGGCCAGCGCGGCGCCGCGGGGACCCGCGATCCCGCCCATCAGTAGCGGCGGGTGGGGTTGTTGCACCGGCTTTGGCTGGGCGTCCAGCTCCTGAATCCGATAGTGGTCGCCGCTGAAGTCGAACGGACCCGCGGCCCAGTTGCCGAGGACGACCTGGAGCTGCTCCTCAAGGATGTCCATCCGCGTGCGCGCGTCGTGGTAGTTGAAGCCGTGGGCCTCATGCTCACGCTGGTGCCAGCCGGCGCCGAGACCGAGCTCGATCCGGCCGCCGGAGATCCGGTCCGCGGTGGTCGCGAGCCGGGCCAGCTCAGAGGGGTGGCGGAACGTGGCGGGGGAGACCATCGTCCCGAGCCGCACCGTCGAGGTGACCGCGGCCAGCGCGCACAACGTCCCCCAGGCATCGAGAGAGCCGCGCTCGGGGTGCTGGCCGTCGAGGTTCATGTAGTGGTCGGAGCGGAACAGCGTGTCGATCCCGTGCTGTTCACAGGCGTGGGCCAGCGCGACCCACTGCTCCCAGCTGACGCCCTCCTGACCTTCGATCATCAGCGATAGGTCCATGGCTGAGAGGGTACGGCCAAGGTGGTGGTGTGGCTCCCAGGTTCGCCACACTTCTTGTCGCCCTGGGGTCGGTACTGCAGGCTGTGGCCATGACCAACACAGCTCTCCTCGGTGACAAGACCGTCAAACGAATCGGTTTCGGTGCGATGCAGCTGGCAGGCCCCGGCGTGTTCGGCCCGCCCAAGGACCCAGAGGCGGCAAAAGCGGTGCTGAAGCGCGCGCTTGAGCTCGGGATCGACCACATCGACACCTCCCAGTTCTATGGCCCCGACGTCGTCAACCAGCTGATCCACGACGCGCTGTACCCCTACCCGGACAACCTCCGGCTGGTGACCAAGGTCGGTGCCCGCCGCGATGACAGCGGCGCGTGGCTGCCGGCCCAGACGCCGGCCGAGCTGCGCGCCGGCGTGGAGGACAACCTGTGCACGCTCGAGCTGGAGCGGGTTGACCTGGTGAACCTGCGGCTGATGGATGAGGACGACTCGGAGGGACGGCTAGCCGAGCAGCTCGGCGCGCTGTCCGACCTCCAGCGCGAGGGCAAGCTCGATCTGATCGGCATCTCGAACGCGTCAGTGGAGACCGTGAAGAAGGCCCTTGACCTGGTGCCGGTTGCCTGCGTGCAGAACGAGTTCAGCGTCGTCAACCGCGGCGGGGAAGCGCTGCTCGACCTCTGTGAGGAGCACAAGCTCGCGTTCGTGCCGTTCTTCCCGTTGGGCTCGGCCTTCACCGGCGGCCCCGCCCAGCTGGCCGCCGACCCCGCGGTGGCTGAGGTCGCCACGCGCCACGGCGTGTCGGCGAGCCAGATCGCCCTGGCCTGGCTGTTGCACCGCTCCGAGCGGATCCTGCTGATCCCCGGCACCAGCAGCGTCAAGCACCTGGAGGAGAACATCGCGGCCGGCGAGGTCGCACTCGACGCCCAGGACCTGGCGCGACTGGATCAGGCGACGCCGCTGCCACGGCCACTCAGCGTGGCCGAGCACTGATCAGGGAATCGCCGCCAGCGCGGCGCGGGTCGCTGCGTCTACCGGCGTGTAGATGCTCAACCGGAGCTCGGGGGCTCCGGTTGGGACCGTCTGGGCGTGGTGCAGGCGCAGCGTGCCCAGGCTCGGGTGCTCGAGCGTCTTGGTCCCGCGCTGCGTGTCCTGGATCTCGTGCTCCTCCCACCAACTGGTGAACCAGGGGCTGTGCTCTGCCAGGTCGGCGACGAAGCGCTCATAGGCAGGGTCGCCGACATGCTGGGCATACTCGCCGCGGAAGCGGGCGAGCATGTTGCGGCCGGTGTGCTCGCGATTCAGGTCTCCCTCCTGTAGTCCGGGGTCGACCAGCAGCATCCACAGCAGTGAGCGGCGCTCTGGCTCCAGGTGGTGGGGCGAGCCAAACAGTTCAGTGGCGGCTCGGTTCCAGGCCAGGATCCGCGTCATCGGTCCCAGCAGGTAGGCGGGGTGGGGGTGCAG
>JAFMRN010000142.1 GCA_017354065.1 Solirubrobacterales bacterium | reverse complement strand
CACGTCGTCAGCGATCTGGCGGAACGCCCCGAAGTCCAGATGCCGCGGGTAGGCCGACCAGCCCGCGACGATCATCTTCGGGCGGTGCAGCCGCGCGAGCTCCGCGACCCGCTCCATGTCAATCAGGCTGGTGTCACGCTCGACGCCGTAGGAGACGATGTTGTAGAGCCGCCCGGAGGCGTTGATCTTCATGCCGTGGGTGAGGTGGCCACCGTGGGCCAGCTCCAGGCCCATCAGCGTGTCGCCCGGCTTCAACAGCGCGTGGTAGACGGCGATGTTGGCCTGCGCGCCGCTGTGAGGCTGCACGTTGGCGTACTCGGCTCCAAACAGCGCCTTGGCACGGTCGATCGCCAGCTGCTCAGCGACGTCGACGTGCTCACAACCGCCGTAGTAGCGCTTGCCGGGGTACCCCTCGGCGTACTTGTTGGTCAGCACGGACCCCTGGGCCTCCAGCACGGAGACCGGCACGAAGTTCTCGGAGGCGATCATCTCCAGGGTCCGCTGTTGGCGCTGAAGCTCGAGCTTCAGGACCTCGGCGATCTCGGGATCTACCTCGCTTACAGGGGCGTTGAAGTAATCGGCCGGCAGGGCCGTTTCGGCAGGCGCTGTACTCACCTCCAAGAAGCTAGCAGCGGCGTTCAGCTAGCCGGCATCCGGGGTGGCGGAGCGCCCCTGGGCGATCGCCCGGGTGTTGTCGGCCGTCTCCCGCGTGTTCTGGACGATCTTGAACACCGCGATGATGATCTCGAGCCAGATCCGGATCGAGATCAGGTACAGCAGCGCAACCAGCCCGCCCAGGACCAGCGCGATCAGACCGTCGCCGGCGCCCTGTGTGAAGCCGGCGACCACCGCCGCCAGCCAGCCGAGCCCGATCACGATCATCCCCAGCACGTAGACGACCTTGATCGCCTTGGTCGCGATCAGGTGGTTGAACGAGAGATCGAACAGCGACCCCAGGAAACCCTTGCTCGCTACGACGTTGCCCTCCACGGCGTATCCCCCCCTTTGAGTTGATGAAGGCGCGAGCTTACCCAAGGGCCCGGGCGATAGAGCCGGCATCCAGCGCGCCCTCCCGCAGGATCCGCCACCCGTCACGCAGATCGATGACCGTCGATGCGACCCCCGGCAGCTCGCCGCCGTCGATCTCCAGGTCGACGCCGGCGCGGATCGCCGGATCGACATCGGCCAGACGCCGGACGCTCGGCTCACCGGCGCGGTTCGCGCTCGACTGCAGCACCGGGATCCGCACGCCGGCCAACGCGGGGATGTCCACACAGCGCAGCCCGACGCCGCTTGGCAACACCAAGGTCACGGGCCCCGGCAGCAGCGCGCGCGCCCGCTCGGGGATCTCCGGATGTGCGGCCAGTGCCGCGTCGAGGTCGAAATACATCAGCGCCGCGGGCTTCTCCGCGGCACGGCCCTTCAGCGCGAACAGGCGTGTCGCACGGTCGGGTTCGACGGCCAGGCCGTAGACGGTGTCTGAGGGGAACAGCACGATGCCCCCGGTCTGGATCACACGCTCGAACTCGAGCACGCTCAGGCCCTCCGCCCCACCACCACACGGTCATGGCCTGCCAGATCCTTCCGGACCTCAACGCCGGAGAAGCCGGCTTCCTCGACCAGCGCGCAGGTCAGCTTTCCCTGGTCAAAGCCGATCTCAAGCGCGATGAAGGCGATCTCCGCGCGGCCGGAGACCACCGACAGCAGCCTGCGGACCACATCCAGCCCGTCCGGCCCGCCAAACAACGCGCCGGCCGGTTCAAACCGGTGCACGGACGCCGGCAGCGCCGCCCCCTCGGCCACGTAGGGCAGGTTGGCCAGAACCGCCTGATAGGGCTCGTCATCAAGCAGGTCCGAGCTGCGGAAGTCCACCTCCAGGTGCAACCGCGCGGCGTTCAGCCGGGCCACGTCCAGCGCCGCTGCGGATGACTCGAGCCCGGTCAGCATCAGGTCCGGCCGCTCCTGTTTCAGCGCCAGGGCCACGGCGCCCGAGCCCGTGCCGACGTCGACCACACGCTGGCCCCTGCCGAGCTCGAGCCCGGCCTCGACCAAGAGCTCGGTCTCAGGCCGCGGGATCAGGACGCGCGGATCGACCGCCAGCTCGATATGGCGGAAGGGCTGGCGCCCGAGGATGTAGGCGACCGGCTCATGCGCGGCGCGGCGCGCGACCCAGGCGTAGTAACGGGTCCGGGTATCGGAATCGACCGGTTCGTCGGCGCGTAGCACCAGGCTGGCGCGATCCGTGCGCAACTCATGGGCCAGCAGCAGCTCAGCGTCCAGCCTGGCGGTGTCGATCCCGACTTCCTCCAGGGATCGCGTGGCCCAGTCAAGCTCGTCTGCGAGCGTGCGGGTGGCGCTCACTTAGCCACGGCGTGATCGGCAAGTGCCCGGCGCTTCTCATCGTCCTGGAGCGCGTCCGTGAACTCGTCGAGCTCACCCATGAGGATGCCGTCGAGGTTGTGCAACAGCAGGTTGATCCGGTGGTCCTTGACCCGCCGCTCGCCGTAGTTGTAGGTGCGAATCTTCTCCGAGCGGTCACCGGTTCCGACCTGCGAGGAGCGGGCTGAGGCCACCTCGGCCTGTTGCTCTGCCAGCGCCGCCTCATACAGCCGCGCGCGCAGCACGCGCATCGCCTTCAGCCGGTTCTGCAGCTGGGACTTCTCATCCTGCATCGACACGACTATGCCGGTCGGCTTGTGCGTGATCCGCACCGCGGAGTCGGTCGTGTTGACGGACTGGCCGCCCGGACCCGAGGAGCGGTAGACGTCGATCTCCAGGTCGTTCTGATCGACCTCGACGTCCACCTCGTCGGCCTCGGGCAACACGGCCACGGTCGCCGTCGAGGTGTGAACGCGGCCCTGGGACTCGGTCTCCGGCACGCGCTGGACGCGGTGGGTGCCGCCCTCAAACTTGAACACCGAGTACGCGCCGTCACCCCTAATCGCGAACGTGTAGGTGCCTTCTGAGATCTCCATCGGCTCTGACTTGAAGCCGCGCCGTTCCGCGTACCGGGTCAGCATCCGGTACAGGTCACCGGCCCACAGCCCGGCCTCATCGCCGCCGGCCCCGGCGCGGATCTCGATGATCACGTTCTTGTCGTTGTTGGGGTCACGCTCGACCATCGCCAGCCGAATCTCCTCCTCCAGCTGTTCCATCCGCTCGGTCGAGTTACGCAGCAGCTCCCGCAGCTCGGGGTCCTCGCCCTCTGCGAGCAGCTCTCGCGCGCCGGCCGCGTCATCTGAGGCGCGGCGGTATTCCGCCGCGAGCCGGGCGGCGCCCTCAAGGTCGCGGTAGGCGCGTGACGCGGTCTCGAACTTCTTGCGGTCGCCGATCACCTCGGGGTCGGCCAGCTCCGCCTCAAGCTCCTTGAAGCGCGTTTCAATCTGTTCGACCATGTCGAGCATCAGACGGCCGAGTTTAGGGTCCGGTGCCGCTTGTTGGCGGCAGGAACTGGTCTAGGACCGGCCCGCAGCTTGGGCCTTGGAAGCGCGGCCCTTGGCGGCACGACGCTGGAAGCGCTCCACACGACCGCCGCTGTCAACCAGCTTCTGGCGCCCCGTGAAGAACGGGTGGCACTCAGAACAGATCTCTACGTGGATCTCTGATTTGGTCGAGCGCGTGGTGAAGTTGTTGCCGCAGGTGCAGGTAACAACTGCCTCAGCGTAGTCGGGGTGAATGTCGGTCTTCATGGCTCGGTTCAGGATAGCGGGGCGTTTTGCGCAGGCCCGCCTGCGGCGCCCCTCCTATACCCGCGAATCGTAGACTCGCGGATTTGGGAGTACACCTATAACCCCATGTGGGGTTATAAAACCGCGAGCCTGCCGCAGCGGGCTATGACAACCACCGCGCTGCGCCGGGGCTGACTTTGAGTTCAGCCCCGGCGAGGAAACGCTCCGCTAGACGTTCGTGTACAGCGGCCCGTCGCCACCCTCGGGCGGCGTCAGGCGCCCGCCCTTGGCCGTGATCGCCCCGCACTGCACGCAGTTCGTGTAGTTGACAATCACGTCGACGTCACCCTCGGCCGGTGCGTCCTCGGGCAGCTCATAGACGCCGGCCGGGCACATGTAGACCCAGGTCTCGGCGATCTCACGCGGCACGTGCTTCTCCAGCCGGATGTGGTTCGGCGCGTCATCACGCGTCGCGTTGCCGGTGATGAAGACCGAGGAGAGCTTGTCGAAGATGTACTTGTTGTCCGGCGTCGGGTAGGAGTCCCGGGTGTCGCCGATGAACATCTCCTGCTCATCATTGCGGTGCCACTTGAAACGCCCGGGCAGCGCGTGACCGTTGGAGGCGACGCCCAGGCCGGAGATCGGAGCACCCCGGAAGAAACCCTTCTGGAACGGCTGGCGCGTGTTGCGCGTAGCCCACAGGTCCTTGCCGGTCGAGCTCTTCTCGATCGCCTTCTCATAGGACTCCAGCGAGGTGCCGTGCTTGAGGTTCTTGTAGATCGCCTCACCCGCGAGCTTGCCCGACTGGATGCAGTGGTGCACGCCCTTCAGCGCGACCGCGTCGACCAGGCCGGCCGAATCGCCGACCAGCACGGCACCGGGCATCGACAGCTTCGGCATCGACCAGTAGCCGCCGCCGGGCAGCGCCTTGGCCGACCAGGCGACGCGCTCGCCGCCGTCGAGGATGCCCTTGACCAGCGGGTGGGTCTTGAACAGCTGCAGCAGGTCATGGGCGCTGGTGGTCGCGTCGCGGTACTCCAGGCCGATCACAAAACCGATCGAGACGAGGTCATCGCCGGTGGTCTCGTCCTTCATCGGGTACAGCCAGGTGCCGCCCATCTGGCCGTACTTGGCCTTGGTCTTCAGCGGCCAGGGCCCGAGCGTGTGGATCACGCGGTCAAGCGGCTTGGGGACCTTCCAGACCTCCTTGACACCGAGCTCCCAGACTTGGGGCTCACGGTTCTTGGCCAGGTCGAAGTGCTGGATCGCGGCGCCGGTCAGATGGCCCCAGTTGCCCTCAGCCAGGACCACTGCCTTGGCCTTGATGTCGGTGCCGGGCTCGAAGTTGGAGAGCTCCTCCCCGTCCTTGCCGCGGCCCTTGTCACCGGAGCGCACACCGACGACCTTGCCGTCCTCCACGATCAGGTGGGTGGCGGAGGTCTCGGTCAGGATGTAGGCGCCCTGCTCCTCAGCCTGTTCCTGCTGGTAGCGGGCCAGCGCGGAGACGGACACGACCTCATTACCGTGGTTGGCGAAGTTCGGCGGCGCCAGCGGCCCGGGGAACTTGATCGCCTTCTTCCCGTTCGGCATCACGTAGACGGCGTCCTTCTCCACCTCGCCGAAGGCGAACTTCTTCTTGCGCCAGTCCTCCCGGGTCAGGTCCGGGTACAGCTCCTCCAGCGGCTTGGGGACCATGACCGCGCCGGACATGATGTGCCCGCCACACGTCTTGGCCTTCTCAATCACCGCGACCGGAACCTCCCCGAGCTCCTCCATCAGCTCGGGGTCCTCTGCCAGCAGCTGGAGCAGGCGGTTGGCGGCAGCCAACCCTGCGGTGCCGCCACCGACGATCGCCACGCCGACCTCGATGATCTCGTCCTCGGGGTCGAGGCCATGCTTGATGACCTCCTGCTCGGCGTTGAAGTTCGGCGGAAACTCGCGCGGGGTCGGCTTCCGGCCTCCACGCTTCTTGGATGTGTTTGCTCCAGCTGCTGACATTGGTCAGACCTCCGTTAGCCCTTTTTGGCCTTGATGGCCTCGGTCAGCTTCGGAACGATCTTGTTCAGATCGCCGACGATGCCGAGATCGGAGAACTCGAAGATCGGGGCGTTCCCGTCCTTGTTGATCGCGACGATGTTCTCAGATGCCTGCATCCCGACCTTGTGCTGAATCGCGCCGGAGATACCGGCCGCCAGGTACAGCTTCGGTGCGACCGTCTTACCGGTCTGACCGATCTGTGAGGCGTACGGCGCCCAGCCGGCGTCCACGACGGCACGGGTCGCGGCCACGGCGGTGTTGCCACCAAAGGCCTTGGCCAGATCATCGGCGATTGACAGGTTCTCTGCCGAGCCGAAGCCACGGCCGACTGCGACCAGCGCGTCGGCGCCCTCGATGTCCACGGACTCACCGCGCTGCTCACCGCGCTGGACCAGCTGCGCGGCGTTGGAGAAGTCCTGGAACTGCACGTCGACGTCCACGATCTGGGGCTCGCCGCCGCCGACCTGCTTGGCCTCAAAGGCGTTGATCCGGCCGATGATGATGCCCAGGTCGCCCTTGTAACGGGAGACCGAGATCTGGGAGTCGGCCAGGATCGGACGCTCAGCTACGAGCGCGCCGTTCTCGGACTTGATGCCCGTGACCTCGGAGGTCAGGCCGGCGCCGCGACGGGCCGCCAGCGCGCCGCCGATCTCAAAGCCCAGCAGGCCGCCGCCGAAGACGGCGAACTTCTCACCGTTCTCGGAGA